>JBCEBX010000268.1:0-11674 GCA_039206455.1 Asticcacaulis sp. | reverse complement strand
TGCGAAACTAAGCGATCCTGCGTACACAGCCTCATGTCGCCCCTTTCCAGCCCCCCTCAGATTGCCATTATTGGCGCAGGCCCTGCCGGTCTGATGCTCGCCGAACGCCTGAGCGCCAAAGGGTTTCCCGTCGATATCTACGACCGTATGCCGTCTGTGGCGCGTAAATTTCTCATGGCCGGTCGCGGCGGGCTAAACCTCACCCATTCCGAAGCGCCCGAGACCTTCCTCACGCGCTATGGCGCAACTGCCGAGCGCCTGCGTCCCATGATTGAGGCCTTTTCACCGCAGGATCTGCGCAACTGGGCCGATGGTCTGGGGGCTGAGACCTTTGTTGGCTCAAGTGGCCGTGTCTTCCCCAAAGCCCTTAAGGCCTCTCCCCTCCTCAGGGCCTGGCTCAACCGCCTGTCCACTCAGGGCGTACGCCTGCATCTGCGCCATGACTGGCAAGGCTTTGACGGCACCGCTCTGGTCTTTTCGCACAATGGCGAAACCCGCCGCGTCACCCCCGATATAACCATTCTGGCGCTGGGCGGTGCCAGCTGGCCGCGTCTCGGTGCCGATGGCGGCTGGGCCGCTTACCTGCGTGACAAGGGTATTGAGATCGCCCCGTTCCGCCCCGCCAATATGGGCTTTCTGACTCAATGGAGCGATATCTTCCGTGATCGCTTCGCCGGTCAGCCGCTGAAAAACATCCGCCTGTCCTTTGGCGAACATAGCCGTCAGGGCGAACTGATGATCACTCGCGACGGCATCGAAGGCGGTGCCGTCTATGCCTTCAGCGCCGCCCTGCGCGATGCGCTGGAAACCACCACGCCCGTTACCCTGTCCCTTGATCTGCGCCCCGACCTCAGCGTCGGGCAGGTCACGGACAAACTCGCCCGTGTCCCGACACATCAAAGCCTGAGCAACCGCCTGCGCAAGGCCCTGAACCTGTCACCGCTGCCTATTGCCTTGCTGCGCGAATGCGGCGACCTCAGCGCCCTGCCGCACACGATCAAGAATCTGCCGCTCAGGCTGACCGGCACGCAATCGCTTGAGCGCGCCATATCCTCGGCGGGCGGCCTTCGCTTCGACGACCTCACGGACACACTGGAACTGAAGGCCCTGCCGCGCGTCTATGCCATAGGCGAAATGCTTGACTGGGAAGCACCCACCGGCGGCTATCTGCTTCAGGCCTGTTTCTCAAGCGCCGTCCATGCCGCCACCCACATCAGTCAATCGCTTTCAGCCCGTCCTTAAACCGCTTGCCGTTGGCGACATAATGCGCCGCAGATATCCTTAGTGTTGATATCTGTGCCTCGGTCAGTTCACGCACCACCCGTGCCGGTGACCCCAACAACAACACCCCGTCCGGATAGACCTTGCCTTCGGGCACCAGCGCCCCCGCCCCGACAATCGTATTGCGCCCGATCTGCGCCCGATTAAGCACCACGGCATTAATCCCGATCAGGCTGTTGTCGCCAATAATACAGCCATGCAGCATGGCCTTGTGACCGACCGTCACCCCCTCGCCGATCAACAGCGGACAACCGGGGTCGGAATGCAGCACCGCCGCGTCCTGAATATTGCTTTGCGCGCCGATGGTCACCGGCTCATTATCGCCGCGTATCACCGCCTGAAACCAGACGCTGACCTCCGCCCCCAGCCGCACATCACCGATGACATCTGCCGAGGGCGCAATCCAGCCGCCTTCGTCGACCTGAGGGGCCTTATCTTCCAAAGCATATAGCGACATTCCACACTCCCTATACAATCTGCCCCCTCCCCCTTGTCACACAAACTTCTTCAAAACGTAACTGCATCGTTACTTAAGGTTAATGCGTCGCTAACTATTTCGCGCAAATCTCATACTGCCTTTGGCAGGGAATCGGTATCTCCTCCAAAGGCTGGCTAAAGCCCGCACCCTACCTTATCCATGAGGTTACCCGTGGCCTGTCTGAGTACACCGCTTCCCCCCTTAGCCCCGCCGCCTTCTGCGGTCTGGCCGAACGGATGCGACGCCCCCACCGGCCACTGCCCTGCTTTTTGTACAATACGCATACGCAAAGACGATCCCGTTTCCGGTGTCGTCTTTTTTTATGCCTCATTTCCCACTTCTTCAGGAGGCCTGTTATGACCAAACGTTCCGCTAAACGTTACCTGCGCGAAGGCACACTTGATGCCGAGGAATATGCCCGTGACACCAAAATCCGGCGCATCAGCGTGAATCACGGAAGCTGGTCACCTCTGGGTGGGTCTGCGAATGAAGACAGGGACCAGAGCTATGTCAAAAACATCAAGCCAAAATCCGAAGGCCAGGCCGCGCTTCTCAATGCCATTGACGATAAAAATCTGGTTCTGGCCCTTGGCCCCGCAGGTACCGGGAAAACCTATCTGGCCATCGCCAAGGCCGTTGAGGCGCTTGAGGCGGGTAAGGTCGGGCGCATCGTTCTGTCACGTCCGGCCGTCGAAGCCGGCGAGTCCATCGGTTACCTGCCGGGCGATATGGAAGACAAGCTCGCCCCCTATCTGCGCCCGCTCTATGACGCCCTGACCGACCGCCTGAGCATGAAGCGCGTCAAGGCCCTGATACAGGAAGGCCTGATCGAAATTGCCCCTGTCGGTTATATGCGTGGCCGCACCCTGAACAATGCCTTCGTCGTTATAGATGAGGCCCAGAACTGCACCTACACACAGCTTAAGATGCTGCTGACACGTCTGGGGTGGAACTCAACCATGGTGGTTACCGGCGACCCGAACCAGTCCGACCTCCTGCCGGGTCTGTCAGGCCTTGCCGATGTCGCCGACAAATTTGAAACCGTTGAGACCATCAAGGTCGTACGTCTGGCCGATGGCGACATCGTCCGTCACCCGCTGGTGGCGCAAATGCTCGGCGTGCTTTAGGCGATTATCCTTGAGAAGCGGCGCATCCTCAGTCTAGTACCGTGAATTCGAGGTTCGCTTCATTTTCGATATCAGGCGCGGGGCGAACCTCGAATTCAAAACGATACTAGATTTAATAGGTTTCTAGTGTCCTGTTGAATCTGAAATTCGCCGGAGTTCGATATCCAAATGAAGCGAATTTCAGATTCAGGACACTAGTCTGTAAAAAACAACTACAGGGGACTTCGGATGCGCCGCACTTTCAAACAAATCCTGTTCATGGCGGCCCTGTGTCTGCCCCTCAGCCTTTCCGTTCCGGCTTCGGCAGAGACCGTAACCGAGCGCGTCACCGTCCACAGTCCGTCCATAGCCGGTAACCTCGAAGGCAATAGCGCCGATCGCGGCGTCATCGTCTATCTGCCTCCCGATTACCACGCCAACCCTGATAAACGTTACCCCGTACTCTATGCCCTGCATGGCTACAGCATCAATAACGAAATCTGGACGAAGGAAATCAACACCCCGCAATCGATCGACAATGCCTATGCCGCAGGCGTCAAGGGCATGATCATCGTCCTGCCTGATTCCCAAACCGTGCATAATGGCTCTATGTATTCCAATTCGGTGACCACCGGTAACTGGGAAGGCTTTATCACCAAAGACCTGATTACCTATATCGACACCAACTACCGCACGCTGGCGACCCGCGAAAGCCGCGGTCTGGCGGGCCATTCGATGGGCGGTTACGGCACCTTGCGCATCGGCATGAAGTATCCCGAATATTTCGCGGCCATCTATGCCCTAAGCCCCTGCTGCCTGTCTGCACGTCAGGCGCCATCTGAGGACGTTCTGAGCCGTCTCAAGGCCGTCACTACACCGGAACAGTCCCCGTCTTTGAGCTTCTGGGAACGCGCGACCATGGCCTCGGCAGCCGCCTGGTCGCCCAATCCGTCGAAAGCCCCGCTCTATTTCGATCTGCCAACCGGCGACCCAGAGGCCGATCACGCCCTGCTGGCCCGCTGGGCCGCCAATGCGCCTCTGGCCATGATCGACCAATATGTACCGAACCTCAAAACCTATACGGCCATTGCCATCGACATGGGGGACAAGGACGGCCTTAAGACCGATTCCGATGCCTATCATCAGGCCCTGACGACTTTCGGCATTACCCACACCTACGACATCTATGACGGCAATCACGTCAACCGCCTGCCCGATCGCCTTCAGAACCATGTCCCGCCTTTCTTCGGCAAGCACCTGAAGTTCGCCGACTGAAACTTAAGGGTACAAATGTCGGTCACAGTCAGCTAAAGAAGCGCCAACTGTGGCCACTGTACCTTTGTAATGACCGACACCTACGCCCGTTCGCACCGTTTTTCCGTAGCCCCGATGATGGACTGGACGGATCGGCATTGCCGCGCCTTCCACCGCACCCTGACAAAAAACGCCCTGCTCTATACGGAAATGGTCACCTCTAAGGCCATCATCCATGGCGACCGCGACCGCCTGATTGGCTATAATGATTGCGAACATCCGGTGGCCCTTCAGGTTGGCGGCTCTGAGCCCGAGGAACTGCTGCGCGTCGCCAAAATCGCCGAAGACTACGGCTATGACGAGATCAATCTCAACTGTGGCTGCCCGTCTGACCGCGTACAATCGGGCAGCTTCGGTGCCTGCCTGATGCGTGAGCCGCAACTTGTGGCCGATTGCATGCAGGCCCTGCGCGAAGGGGCATCCCTGCCCGCCACCGTCAAATGCCGTATCGGCGTCGATGATCAGGACGAAGAAACCGCCCTGTTCGCGCTTGTCGAAGCCTGTAAGGCGGTTGGCATAACCACCTTCATCGTCCATGCCCGCAAGGCCTGGCTTAAAGGTTTGTCGCCCAAAGAAAACCGCGACATCCCACCGCTGAATTATGAACTGGTCTATGCGCTGAAACGCGCCCATCCTGATCTGACGATTTCAATCAATGGCGGCATCAATACCCTTGAGGAAGCCGACACCCACCTTCGGCATGTCGATGGGGTGATGCTGGGCCGTAAGGCCTATCACGAACCAGCCCTGTTGGGTCAGGTCGATCAGCGCCTGTTTGGCGGCTCCGCAGACGTCGATCCCTTCACCGCCCTTAACCTCTACCGCCCCTATATCGAAGCTCAGCTTCAGGCCGGTGAGAAGCTGACCCACATCACCCGCCACATGCTTGGCCTGATGCACGGCCTGCCCGGCGCACGGGCTTTCCGGCGCATACTTACGGTGGAGTCCATTGCCGAAGGCGCGGGCCTTGAGGTCATCGATCGCGCCACGGACGCCGTCTATGTGGCAATGGAAAACATCAAGCTGCGCCAGCAGGACTATGCCCTGCAAAACGCCCTGCCGACCGATTAGAAGCGGTTGCGCTTACGACCAATCAGGCCCGCTATCTTTGCCAGCCCGCTCACCACGGCACTCGGGAACAGGATCATTCCTAAAGACAGCAGTAAAACCGCGCCCGAAGTGACGGCGACACTATCATCATCACCTTTGACAGACCTTATCAGAATCGGCGCAAAAACATAGATCAGCGCCAGCCCCGTAATAAATACGCCCGCCGGTTTCAGGGCATCAGTCGCAACCTGCGCCTGCGCATCCTCTCCCTCAACGGGGCAAATACGCTGACTAAACCAGCCGCTGCCAAGCCAGAGTACAGAAAACGTCAAAATCTTTATCAATGCCGGTATCAGCATATCAAAAATGATCTGAATATTCAGGTCTTCCGTGGCAACACCGCCGTTTGCGAATAATAATGACATAAGATACGCAATGGTCGGTATTGCCCAGTCAAGTGCCTGAATCAGCAGCACAAGTGCCGTTAAACGCACCAAAATATGCGCTAACTGATAGCCCGTTAACATCTTGGCTTCACTCATGGAATCCCCCTCCTGATATTTTAAGCAATCTTACTCAAACACCTGAGCGACCTGTTCTTCATCGGCTTGTGACGGCTGAACCATCCAGTACAGCAGCACCAATGCGCCAAAGCCAAAGCTGATCAGCAGCCACCAGCCGCTGCGGTTGATGTCATGCAGACGGCGGATACCGGCAAAAATTGACGGTACCGTGAAGGCATAGGTTGCGTAGCTCAGCGCCTCAATGCCTGTAACGGCAGCAACGATTTCAATCCCCAGACTCACCAGAATGGTGAACAGATAAAACCACCAGTATTCCGAACGCGTAGCCCGCCCTTGCCCGTTCACATATTTGCTCATGCAAACCCCGATGGCGCCGCCAAAAGATTGCGGTTCGGGCCTGGGGCCAAAACGGTTAGCGCCCACCGGTTTTTTGATGAGCAGAGGTAAAAACGCCGGCAAAACCAGTACGGCAATAATAATCCAGTGAAATATAGAAAAACTGCCCATCATAGCCCCTAAGGTCAAAAACTACCGCTTTCGGGCGGCCTGTTTTTTCTGGCGCAGTTCGGCCCAGTAGTCCAGCCTTTGTCTGACCTTGCCTTCATGCCCTTCCCCCTTAGGGGTGTAAAACTGCGGGCGTTTCATACCATCAGGAAAATAGTTTTGCCCCGAAAACCCGTCCGGATCATCAGGGTCATAGATATAGCCCTCGCCATAACCCAATTGCTTCATCAGCTTGGTAGGGGCATTACGAATAACTTCGGGCGGATCAAGATCACCGGTATCTGCCGCCGCCTTCATCGCCGCTTTGAACGCCGTATAGACGGCGTTGGATTTCGGCGCGGCGGCCATATGCACAACCGCCTGTGCCAGCGCCAGTTCGCCTTCGGGCGAACCTAACACTTCGTATGTTTCCCGCGCCGCATTGGTGATCAGCAACGACAGAGGATCGGCCGCCCCAATATCCTCAGACGCCATACGCTGAAGCCTGCGCGCAATATAGAGCGGATCTTCCCCTCCCTGTAACATCCGCGCCAGCCAGTACAGCGCTGCATCGGGATCGGAGCCGCGTACCGACTTATGCAGGGCCGAGATCAGGTTATAATGCCCTTCGCGGTCCTTGTCGTAGTTGGGTCGGCGCTTCTGCAAACTCTGCAACAGGGCCTCGCTGTTCAGCGGTGCCTCAAAGCCCATGGCCTCAAGCGATTCAATCAGGGTCAGCAGATAACGCCCGTCCCCGTCACTTAAGCCCTTAAGCGTCTCCCGCGCCCCGTCATCCAGAGGCAGGGGGTGACCGAAATGCGCCTCGGCCCGCGTAATCAGTTTATCCTGCGCCACCTCATCCAGCCGTTTCAGCACAAACACCTGACAGCGCGACAAAAGCGCGCCATTCAGTTCAAACGAAGGATTTTCTGTCGTCGCCCCAATCAGGGTCACCACCCCCGCCTCAACATAGGGCAGAAAGCTGTCCTGCTGTGCGCGATTAAAGCGATGGATTTCATCGACGAACAATACCGAGCGCACACCCTGATTTTTGCGCATCTGCGCCGCCTCAAAGGCTTTTTTCAGATCGGCGACACCGGAAAAGACAGCGGAAATCTGCTGAAACTCATAGCCGACACTGGCCGCCAGCAACCGCGCAATCGTGGTCTTCCCCACCCCCGGCGGCCCCCAGAGGATCAGCGACGGCAGAAACCCGCGCTCAACCGCCCGCGCGATCGCCCCGCCTTCCCCCAGCAGATGATCCTGCCCGACAATCTCAGACAGGCTTTGCGGGCGCAACCGCTCGGCCAGCGGCTTGAAGCCTTCAGGCTGTGGAGGGGGTGTTAAACCGGCAGATTGAAACAGATCGGACATGTGAACATCTATAGAACATTTTTACCCCAAAGCACAAGCAGGCAGGGTCGCGGACCCTGCACCCAATTGCCTCGAGGTGTGTGGCTTCTGCCATTGCAATGGAAAGCCCCGTCTGGCTCGGCTCTAACGGGTGCAGGGGCTTTTTAAATGCGCTACCACTTCGCTGTTTGAGCGCGCGCCCTGCTAGAACTGTGCCGTAATATTGCGTCCGTTGCGGGTGATGGTGATGTTCCAGCGCTGGGCCCCACCTTTCAGCAAGGTCTCAAGCTGCGCCGTGGTGTTGACCGCCTGACCATTGATTTCCCGCACCAGATCACCGGGCCGGAAGCCCGCCGCCGCCGCATAGGTGCGCCCCGACAGGCTATAGATCATCACGCCCTTGGGGGCAGAGAACGGATCAATGCCTATTTCCTCCGCCAGTGCCGGAGACAGATTAACAACCGTCGCCCCATTGAGCGGGAAATTCCCCTTCAGTTCACGCTGGTCCTTGGCCGGTGTCGCTGCCGGTGCCGCCACCCGCGCCGTCAGGGCCTGTATCTTGCCGCCGCGCACGACCGAAAGCGTGGCCTCATCATTGGGATTGAGCAGGCTGACGCGATAATTCAGCGTCTTCGGATCATTAACCGCCTCACCATTGACCGTCAGCACCACATCGCCGGTCTTCAGGCCCGCCTTGTCCGCTGGCCCACCGGCATAGATATCGGACACCAATACCCCATCGGGCCTCGAAAGCCCCAGCGAGCGCGCAATATCCGAGGTCACGGCATCACCTTTGACCCCAAGCCAGGGCCGCACCAGCGTCGATTGCCCCCCAAGCGCGGTATCCACCGCCCGACGCACCACAGCCGACGGGATGGCAAACCCGACCCCCGCCGAAGAGCCTGAGCGCGACAGGATGAAGCTGTTGATGCCAATCAAATCACCATCCATGTCCACCAGCGCGCCGCCGGAATTCCCCGGATTAATGGCAGCATCAGTCTGAATGAACGCCCCGTCACCCGCCCCCACACGATCCACCGCCGAGATAATCCCGTTCGTCACGGTCTGACCGACCCCAAACGGGTTACCGATGGCCAGCACCAGATCACCGACCTCAAGGTCACGCCCGTCATCGAGATTGAGCACCGGAAACTTCTCGCCATTGGCCTCAAGTTTCAGGATAGCCAGATCGGTGCGCTCATCGGCTAACAGTACCTTGGCCGAAAACTCGCGCCGGTCATTAAGCACGACCATAAATTCCTGACCGCCCTGAATGACGTGATTGTTGGTCACCACAATACCGTCGGCGCGCACAATGACACCGGACCCCAGCGACTGCTCGACACGGCTGCGCGGCTGCCCGCCACCGAACAGGCTCCAGAACGGATCGACCTGCTGACGGGTGACACGCTGGGCATAGACATTGACCACAGCCGGAGCCGCCTGCTTCACGACCGGCGAAAAAGACGACTTCATCGCACCGGCATCACCGGGCACCCGCCGGTCAGCGGGCGCAGGCGCTTCGTGGAAACCTTGCCCCTGATACTGATCCTGTGACACGCCCTTGTCGGGCGAGCAGGCAACCAGCAAGGCCAGCGAAGAGACCACAAGCATCGATTTCAGGGACATGGACACCATCTCGTCAGGGAACATTTTCATTCATCATAATTTAAAATCTTTAATGGCCATATCAAGGCATAACGCCGGAGATAAACCGGTGAATACAGGGAATAATCAGGGGGGACGTCATGAACGCAAAGCAGGCGCTTGCACATATTCGCCAAAGGGACTGGGAACCGCTCAAAGCGTTTATCACCGTGGCCACGCCCGAAACGGCCTATGAGCTCATCAAGCTATGCTACGACGCCTGTCCGCTGGACACGCCTCTGAATGCCGCCATTGCCGATAAAAACGATGTGCCCGGCATGATACTTTCCGGCGGCCTGCGCTTTGGCGTTTCCCGCCGTCACAGGGGCATGGACACCGCCGCCCGCCTCAGCGAATGCCAGATTGAAAACTACTATTACCACCTGAATATTGCGCTCGATGTGCTCTCAGAAACCCTGAAACGGGCACCTCACAATGGTCTGGCGGCCGCTCTCTATATGGCCGCTAACATAGACCCTGTAGACAAAGATCAGCAGAATCGGGCCGAAGCCTGTCTGCTCGACGCACAAAACGTCCCCCTGTCGGGCTATATGAACCGGCTTCAGGTCCATATGGCCAAATGGGGCGGTTCACATGAGGCCATGTTCCGTATCGCCCGCGCCCACCTGACACCCGACACACCTTGTCAGTACGCCCTTGTGGCACGGGCCCATTATGAGCAGTACCTTTACTATGGTCTGTTCGACGACAGCCCCGATGCGGATAAACGCTTCAACACCTATTTCGACCATGCGGTAGAAAGCGAACTGAAAACCGCCTCCGAAGCGGTCTTGTCGGCCACGGCACAGGAGCCTGCGGAACTGAGGCTCGCCCACGGCTGGCTCATGTTCACCCTGTCCGAAGCCGGCCTGAACCGTCTGGCCGCCCGCCACCTCAAAGCCCTTAAGGGCTTCGAAGACCCGTCGATCTGGAAACTTAACCGCCTGCCGCCCAAACTCAAAAAGGGCCTGATCTACACCAGCGCCCTTTTCGGTTAGCCTCCCCCTACGCTTGGCGTGGGGAGGTGGCGGCGAACCCGACGGAGGGGTCCCTTCCTTACCTTAAGGCCGGTTCCAGCGCCTTCGGATTCCCGTCATTCGGCTCAGGCTGAAGCTTCAGCAGGCGCATGACAAACGGATAGACGTCGACATTATCAAACACCTCAAGCGCCACGCCCTGACGGATACCCGGCCCGGCGGCAATAAAGCTTGAGGCCATATCAGGGCTTTCGGGATCATAGCCATGCGCCCCGCCGGTATAGCCCACGCCCTTGGTGCGGTTCTGCGCAATCAGCCAGCGCGCTTCAGCCATACAGACAAACTCAGGCACGCGTCTGTGCGTCCCGAAATGCAGACGTTTCGGCACTTCGCCCTTGCGCCAGCACTGCATATGGTCGTGCGGCCTTAACAATCCCGCCGCCACCTCGGCGTCACGCCCGTCAACCGCACTGAGCATGGCCACGGGGCCAAGCGTCACGAAGCGATAGCTGTCCGCCGGAATAAGCTCATCCAGAAACACCCCGCGATCCGCTGAGGTCGGCGACATACCATGATCGGACACCACAACAATATTGACCTTGTCCTCAAGGCCGCGTGCCTTAAGTTGCTCAAGCAGATAACCGATCGACTGATCAACGCTGGCCACGGCCTCATTGACCTTCTCTGAGTCCGGCCCGTGATGATGGCCTGCGGTATCGACAATATCAAAATAAAGCGTCGTCGCCTGCGGACGCTCGGCTTCCGGCAGATCAAGCCAGGCCAGAACCTGATCAACCCGCGCATTGCCCGGAAGTTTCTGGTTGAACTTCACATAATAGGACGGGCGCACCCCGCGGATATCGGCTTCCGAACCCGGCCAGAACATGGTGCCGGTCTTGATACCGGCCTGCTCGGCGCTCACCCAGAACGGCACCCCGTCATCCCACCAGAAGCGGTCAGTTACCGCCTCGGCATTCGACAGGGCAAAGCGCTGCTCAGGACGCTGCGGATCGCGCATGGTGTTGCCGACAATACCATGATGGTCAGGCCGCAATCCTGTCACCAGCGTGTAATGGTTCGGGAAGGTGACGCTGGGAAATGACGGCCGCATGCTGACTGACACGCCCTTTTGCCCGATAGCATTAAGGTTGGGCGTCACGCCGCGCGTCAGATAATCCGGATGAAAGCCATCTATGGAGATAAGAATAAGCGGCACCGCTGTGCCCGCCCGCTCATGTGCTACCGCGACCACTGAAGGGGACTGGGGATGATCTGGCAAGCTCGCACAGGCCGCAAGCCCCGCCAGAGCCAAAAGCCCGAACCAGCCGCATAGCTTCTTGAATATACGCATAGGACACTCACCGGAATAAAGACTATTCCGCCCCCTCTACCCCCCAAGCACGACAGACATGTGACGCCAGGGCATTTTCACCCTGAAGCACACCGCCTGAACCTGAGACC
>JBCEBX010000267.1:8134-12967 GCA_039206455.1 Asticcacaulis sp. | reverse complement strand
CAGTTCGGGTGTCGGTTTGGCCTTAGGCTTTCCACCGAACAGCCCCTTTTTCTCTGCAACATCAGGGTTGAATTCAGGGTCTTCATCCAGCTTCAGCGACTCGACGACGCGTGTCGCCAGAGTGCGTGAACGAATGATTTCCACTTCCGTATCGATCGTCGCCGCATCCGCAGGCAGCCCCGATAGTACGTCCTCGACCGGTGACGCATTCATCGTCCGCGGATCGATCATCACGCTTGAGCCCGATGTATAGCGCGGTGCCTGCAAAAGAACCGGCACAAACACGGCCAGAGTTACAAGCAGAAATACCGCTACAAAGAAACGCGCAAAGCGTCTGAAATCGGCAATGACGGCGGTCAGATCAAATCGCGGCAAAGCAGGCACGTCGGACTCATTCGGAGTCTTATCAACCGGTGACATACGGGGTGTATCTTTATTCTAAAGTTTGCGGCGGCCCGCCCAATGCAAAACCGCCCACTGAGCTTAATAGGACAAGGTTAAATTAAGCTTGAACGTATTGTTCTCATAATCCGTTACCCTGTCAGTGCCTTCCGAGGACAGATCACTGTAAGTGTAACCGGCGACCACAGCCACCTTTCGGTTCATGCGGTATCTGACAGCCAGATCAAACCGCGCACGCTCATCCTCGCGCACGATGCGGTTAAATTCATTCTTTGTCCGCGCATAACCCGCCGACAGAATGATATTGCGGCGAAGCTCATGGTCAACGGACACCCCCAGCACCGTTGACTGAACCCCGGACGCCCCGATAGCAGGCGTTTCATACACAGCCTGCGATGCCGTAAAACCTACGGTCGTTAACTGGGTAGGAAACCATTCAATACGGGCATTATAGGACGCGCCTTTTTCTTCACCAAAGGCGCTGTTCTCATAATTCTGTTTATACTGACCGACCTGCACTTCACCGCGAATAAGACGTGTCAGATCGAAACTGACCCCCACGCCCATGTCGTGGCCGTCCGAATTATTCACCGCGCCAAACAAATCATAGTCACGCTTGTTGATTTCGTAATAGGCAAAGACCGACGTATCAGGGCTTACCGCATATTCCCCGCGCAGAGATGTCCGCGTCTCGGTACGATCACGGTCATCCTGCTCGACAATACCACCGCCATTGGCACGGGCATCTTCATAATCCAGCTTCTGGAATGCCGCACGCCCCACAAGACGCATACGGTTGCCCACGGCCACAAAACCTGCCTGACCGGACTGCGCCGTAAACTTAACCGGCTCCGCCGCCCCCGTAAGGGTCGCTTCTTCACCGCGCTGGTCATAGGCCTGATTAACCGTCAGGCTGCCAAAAACATTACTCGCGCCGACAATATCGTAACGCCCCGAAGCGTTTAGCAACCACTCGTTATTGCTCTCATCATTATGATCGGCATAACGCGTTGTGCCGACGCGGGCCAGCCCGCTCAGACGGTGACGGCTCCAGTTGGAGCGGACGCCCAGTTCGGGACGAAGACGCACAATGAAGTCACTCTCTTCGTTAGTTTCCCGATAATAGACGTTATCGGTCTGCTCAAGGTCGATAATCAGCCGCGGCGATGCAGTAAATCCGCCCCACTTAAGACCAAGGGCGCGATATTCGGCCGGCACCCGCTGCTGAACCGAAATATTCCGGTCACGCCGGAAATCCACCCCACCTTCAGCAGCCTCATCCTGCGCCAGAACGACACCCGGAATCATCAGGCTTAAAGCCACACCCGCAAAAAGCGTTTTTACCAACACTGACATGGAGAACCCCACTTAAAAATCTGCTCGGCCAAGCCTTCGCGGGATACACAAATCCGCCGCAATTCAGGCTAACTGTACTAAATCAAACAACAGATCCTGTCAGTGCAAGGACCATACCAACGCCAATTAGGGCTGTCGGTAATTCGGGCCAGGCTGCTCAGGATTTTCCGGCGGATCCACAGGATCTACCGGAATAACCGGCCCTACCGGCTCACCACCGCCATCTGGCGTGGATGAAGAGGACGAACTTCCCCCATTCGACAAAGAGGTCGAAGAAGATGTGGAGGCGGAAGACGTCTCACTCGAAGACGATGAGCCTGAGCCACCCCCACCATTAGACGTGGACGAAGAGGATGAACCTTCCCCATCCGACGAAGAGGTTGCAGAGGATGTGGAAGAGGAAGACGTCTCGCTTGAAGACGATGAGCCTGAGCCACCCCCGCCATTAGAAGACGAGGAACCGGATGAGGCGCTCGAAGACGAACTGGCGGCACGCCCTTGCGTACCATCACCGGGCTGAGCCGGCCGCACACCGCCCGGCGTCGGGCTACGCCAGTCATCCGCACCGGCCGCAAAGGTCGCACGATCAGACGTCATTTCTTCCTGAATCGCCAGCAGAACCGCGTTAAGCTGTATATCCGTCAGCCCTTCGACAGCGGCCTGACGCAGCAACTTGTCAATTTCAATCTGCTTTTGATCCGCCAAGGCAATATTGCCCGCCCGCAGCGCGGCCTCTTTCTCAATCATCAGCGCCTTGATCTTGGCCTTGAGATCGAACTGTTTGGCATTGAGCGTGGTCGCGTCCCCTGCTGGTGCAGCCGTATTCGCCACTGCAAACGTTACACCCGCGCACAGAGCCGCACATGCCACCAAAGAGATGGCTCCTTTTTTGAAATTCAGCATTTTTCCGCCACCTCACCCACACCCAGTCCACTGAGCATGTGCAATAAAAATTATTTTTTCAACAACAACGTTACGCCACAGCCCGTCAGACGGCATTTTATCTGTTAGTGCGACTTAAAAATAACGCTCACCAATGCGAATAGTATCGCCTGGCGCCACCATTATGGTGGATGTCATGGGAACCGCCACCTCTTTCGCCTCATTGGCGTGCTTTATATAGACACGGCGCGTGTCGGCACGATAGGTATAGCCCTCCGCCCGCGCCACGGCGTTCAGAACCGTCAGCCCGCTGCTGTAAGGATATTCCCCCGGACGGTTCACCTCCCCCAGAATATAGAAGGGCCGGAAATTCAAAACCTCAACATTTACTTTCGGATCAATGAGATAGCCCTGCGCAAAGGCCTCGGCAATGCGCGTCTGCAATTCACTGGGCGTCAGGCCCTGCGCACTGATCTCGCCGATCAGAGGCAAGGAAATAACGCCTGCGCCATTGACGACAAATTCACCACTAAGGTCTTTTTCCCCGAAGACAATCAGACGCACCTTATCGCCGGAACCCAGCTGATACTGGAACACCCCCTGCGCAACAGCCTCAGCCGCCACGCCGGTGGCTTCGGCCTTATTTGCTGATTGCGACTGAGCCATGGCCTGACCCAAAGGCCCCACCATCAGCATCACCAGAACCGCAGCAATTGCCTTCTTCACCCAGCTCTGCATAGCCACCCTTTATAACAAAAATACGGTCACACCACCTCAGGCGAACCGCGTTATCCACAGCCCTTCCGCTATGCGAGAAGCGCTAAAAAGTCAAGTAAATCATGACTTCAGATCAGATCGCATCTGAAATATTTTCCGCGTGTTTCCCATAAGGCGCACGGCACTCAATACCCCCGTCGCATAGGCTCCGGTATCAAGACCAATCCGCCAATGCGCGTTGTGCACCTCTTCGTCCGGCGTATGTCCATGCACGACAACCTGCTCACCCGCACGATCCGCCTTAAGAAACGCGCCACGTATCCATAAGAATGTATCTTCATCCTGCTCTGATAACGGCTGTCCGGGGCGGATTCCCGCATGGACAAACAAGTAATCCCCCGCAGAAAAGATCATTTGACTCTGCCGCAGCAATCTCAGGTGACGCTCAGGCAAGGCCGCAAGAAACGCCAGCCGCACCGCTTCCCAGTCCTCTGTCTCATTACGACCTGCGGGCGGCTGAATCCCATAGGAAGTCAGGGTAGCCAGCCCGCCAAACTCCGCCCATACCGGGCCACAGTCTGCGTTCTCCAGGAAATCAAGCAGGGTCGCTTCATGATTACCGCGCAGCACAATAATTTCCGGCCAGTATTTTCTGAAGGCCGGCGTATCACAGAGCGAGCAGATCAGCTCCAGCACACGGTTGGACTCCAGCCCGCGATCGACATAATCGCCCAACAGTACCAACCGCCCCTTCTGGCCCTGACTTTGGGCATCGAACCATAGGCTGGCAATCATCTTCTCAAACAGGTCAAACCGACCATGCACATCCCCGATGGCATAGGTCAGCCGGTCAATTTCCGCCTGAGGCGCCACCTGCGGCAGATGCTCACCCCCAGCTTCAGAACCTCTCAGCCGGTCTAAAAATGTTCGCAGTCGATTCATCAACACTCGTAAAATTAAGTCAGATCTGTTGCCCATGCCCACGACATCAGGTCGCACCCGATATACATGACCCACCCCTGAATTGCTATTGGCAACTGACCACGGCGGCCGCAGCACTATCGTAGATAATTCCTAAAAAATGACCAACACCTTTGTTGCCTCTGTCACGCATCAATCTACCCGTTTCCGTTACATAACTCATTTATAGCTAACGGCAATTAACCAATAAGCTTATCTTTTATTTGATTTTTTTCTGCGCATTCTCCTCCAGCCGGAACAGAACGATCCGGCTATGAGGATATGAAGTTGCACTGGTCCAAACCTGTCATCGCTGCCTTGCTTATGCTCCTGCCAGCAGCCCTGACTCCACAGTCAACCCATGCCCGACAATCCGCTCACAGCCCCTGGCTAAGTGCCGGTCAGACCCTGCCCGCGCCTACGGCTTATCTGTCATTTTGCACCCGTTCACCCAAAGACTGCCAGCATCAGCCCGACCGCATTGATCCCGAAACCTTTCAAAGCCAGATCAGGCAA
>JBCEBX010000267.1:0-8124 GCA_039206455.1 Asticcacaulis sp. | reverse complement strand
GGCAATTGGTTATGGCGCGTATGGGCATAGGCGTAACGCCTGACCCGCTACCGGCAGACATTGTGGCCGACGAAGCCGATGAGCGCACACCCCTGACAGTCGCAGCCTCGACCCAATCGTCACAGCTAAAAAGTGAATACCAAAAAGTCAGTATGACAGCGGATCTCTGGCAAACCGCGCAAAATATAAATCTGACAACCAACCGCACCATCCAGTCTCAAAGCGACCTGTCTCAGTTCGGGAAAAACGATTACTGGTTTGTCCCCGGATTGACCGGATCAGCCTATGGAGACTGTGAGGACTACGTCCTGCAAAAGCGTCGCCTGCTTGTCGAAGAGGGCTTTCCGTCCGAAGCCCTGACCATCGCCATTGCCGAAACCCGTCGCGGCGAAACCCACGCGGTACTCATTCTGACAACGACTGATGGCGACTACGTACTCGATAATCTGAACAATCAGATAAGGGTATGGCACACTGTCAAATATCACTGGATTTCGCGGCAGTCAGCCACAGATCCTTTAATCTGGGTGTCTCTGTAAGCCACACCCCAAAGCGATTAATATGACCCTTTTTGCAGCAATACCGCCGGAATGGTCGCGCAAAGAATATAGAGATAAAGCCCCACTGAGCGACGACGCGCAAACAAACGATCCATAGCGACGCGGCGATTATAGCAGACATCATTACGCCCCGTAACCTGCCACAATCCTGTAATACCGGGCATGACAGACGCATAGGCACGGAAGCTACGGCCGTATTTTACAACTTCATCCGATACAATCGGACGCGGCCCGACAAGGCTCATGTCACCGCGCAATACGTTCCACAGTTGAGGCAGCTCATCCAGACTGGTCTTGCGGATAAAGTGCCCAAAGGCGGTAATACGCGGATCATCCTTCAGCTTGTGCTCACGCGCCCACTCTTCACGCGCCAGCGGATTATCCCGCAGGTGCTCACGTAATAGGCGCTCAGAATTTATCCGCATACTGCGGAATTTGAAACAGCTGAACATCTTGCCATTACGGCCGATACGTTTCTGGGCATAGAACGCAGGCCCGCCATCGTGCAGGCGCACCCAAACCGCAATCAGCACCATAGCGGGCAAAAGAAACAGAAGCGCCGCAAAGCTAATGATTACATCAAACAGGCGGATCATACCGCCCGCAAAAAATGGGTTAGGCTCCCCATGACGCGGGGCATTGTTGCGCTTTACAGCCGACAGGCCGCCGTCTTCGCCAAACCGGATCTTCTCCGGCCAGTTCACAGCATCCTTACGACTGAGAATATCAGTTAATGAATTTGCCATCACGCACTCCCCACACCACCCACGACCCCTTTTTCAGCGTCACAGCACGGCATCAGTAATCAATGCGCCACAACCACAGTGGCGCTTATCCCCCGCTCTGCAACACGCGTGCCACAGACCAGATCAAATTAATTGCAATTTATGTAACAACGTTATGTACGCGAACACACCAGAATAACATCTGACAGCGAAAATATTTTTGCAGTGCAGTAATTTTACGCCACGATAGATTCCATTTATGGTTAACGCATCCGTAACCCTCGCGTCCGGCACACGCAAGTTTATACACCTATCAGGTTAGTTGTACGCCACGTCTGTGTGAAGCATGCCACAACCATCCCTTGCGCCCGGCATGCGGCATGACACGCTTATTACGCCGTCCAGCCAAAACATCCGGAATATATATACCCATTGTTTTCAAAAACGACTTAGCGCTAGCACCTCTATAACCCCTTGTCTTTTTCCGCCTGTTCAGAAACTATCCGGTAAATTCATGAGGGGGGGGTATGCGCATGTCCATCCGACATAGCGAACTTAAGACCAGATTCACCATTGCCGGCATATGCCTTCTCACAGGTGCCTTCGCTTTTGTGGGTGCAATGCAGTATTTTGCGCCGGTTCAGATGCCCGCCCTGCTGCCTTTTGCTGAGACCCATTACAGCCGCGCTCTGGCAGCTGAGCCGGATGAAGCCCTTTCACAAACGGAAAAAGCGATTGCCGCCGCACCGGCCCGCGCTGAACTTGATGCCCTTAAGGCCTACACCCTCATCCGACAGTCCAACACCCTCACCTCTGACAGTATTAACGCCCTGAGATCGTCTTACGATAAATCTCCCTTCTCGCCTGCCGCTCATGAGATCAGGCTGAAGCTGATCTACAGCTACTGGAGCTATATGCCTCTGGATCTGCGTACCCTCGCCAACACCGAGGCGCGCGTCTATGCGCGACGCCCTTCAGGAAAAGCCTTTTTATACAGCCTGAGACAGTCGGTCTCATCCGATGCCGCCATAGCCCTGGACCTCAGCTTAATGCATGCCAGCATTACCGGCCACTAAGCTATCTTAATAACGCAGACTTTTCCGCTTGAAACTCCATCTGATTTATTTATACTACAATTAATCAGATAAAATACCATCAGGGGAAACATATGCCATCCGTCAGCCGTCGCCACCTCCTGCAATCCGCCGTGCCGCTCGCAGGCCTTGCCGCCGCCCCTTCCGCACTGGCCACGCCGCAAAAGCGCACCCCGCCACCGGCGTCGCTGATCCCCGAAGACAGCCTTGCGCCCCGTGAACGCCTGCTTCTGGATTTCGACTGGAAATTCGCCTTTGGCCACGCGGCGGATCAATCCAAGGACTTTGACTACGGCATAGCGCTACGCACCCACGCCAAGCAGGGCGCACGCGTCGCCAATAATGTCGGCCACGATTATGACGACAGCAACTGGCGCAGTCTGAACCTGCCCCACGACTGGGCGGTGGAACTGCCCTTCGCCCAAAGCCCCGAAGGCACGCCCTCCAACGGCCCCGACGAAGAAGACATGCTCGCCGCCCATGGCTTTAAGCCCGTGGGTCGCCCCTATCCGGAAACCTCAATCGGATGGTACCGCAAGGTTTTGCCCGTCACCACCGCTGATCTGGGTAAGCGCCTGTGGCTCGAATTTGACGGCGTGTTCCGTAACGCCACCATCATCGTAAATGGCTTCCTGCTCAAACAACATGGCAGCGGCTATACCTCGTTCAAGGTCGATATTTCCGACTTCATCAATACGGACGACAAGCCGAACATCCTTGTGGTGCGCGTTGACGCCACCGAAGGCGAAGGCTGGTTCTACGAAGGCGCAGGCATCTACCGCCATGTCTGGCTGGTCAAGGCTAATCCCGTCCATGTCCCACAATGGGGCGTAGTGGTTCGCGGCAAAACCGATGGTACGGTGGAGATTTTCACCGAAATCCACAACGAAAGCGACGAAGCCGTCACGGTGACCCTTGCCCCGTCTGCCACCGATGCCCGCAACACCGCTATTCAGGCCGCGTCACAGACCCTAACTCTTGCGCCGCGCGCGCAGGAAACCGTGCGCCAGACCCTGAAAATCACCAGCCCGACCCTATGGGATCTGGAAAACCCGCATCTGTATCGCCTGACGACGGACCTTATGGTCAATGGCCAAACCGTCGATAAGGTCATCACCTATTTCGGCCTGCGCGACATCCGCTTCGACGCCGCACAGGGCTTTTTCCTCAACGGCAAATCCGTCAAACTCAAAGGCACCAACAACCATCAGGATCACGCCGGTGTCGGCTCCGCCATTCCTGACGCGCTCAATGTCTGGCGTCTGCAACAGCTCAAAGAAATGGGCAATAACGCCTATCGCTGCTCGCACAATCCACCAACGCCCGAAGTCCTGATGGCCTGTGACCGCCTCGGCATTCTGGTGATCGACGAGACGCGTAAAATGTCTTCCTCTGAGGACGGCCTATATCAGCTTGAGGCCATGATCCGCCGGGATATCAATCACCCCAGCGTCATATTGTGGTCGGTCTGTAACGAAGAGCCCCTGCAAGGCACCGAGCGCGGCATCACCGTCACCCGTACCATGAAGCGCCTCGCCAATCGCCTTGATCCAACCCGTCAGGTCACAGCGGCGCTCGACAACAGCTTCGGCAAGGGCATCACCCATACCGTCGATGTCCTGGGCTTCAACTACCGCCACCACCTGATGGAGCAGTTCCACGCCGACTATCCGAACGTTCCCATTCTGGGGTCGGAAACCGGCTCGACCGTCTCCACACGCGGCGAATATTTCAACGACCCGGACAAATCCTTCCTGCGCGCCTATGACAGCGAACATCCGTGGTGGGCCTCGACCGCCGAAGCCTACTGGCCACTGTTCGACGAAAAGCCCTACATCGCCGGCGCCTTCATCTGGACGGGCTTTGACTATCGCGGCGAACCCACCCCCTATAACCGCTGGCCCGCCATTTCGTCACAGTTCGGCGTGCTTGATACCTGCGGCTTCCCCAAGGACAACTATTACTATTATCGCGCCTGGTGGCGTAATGAGCCGCTCCTGCACCTGTTCCCGCACTGGGACTGGGCGGGCAAGGAAGGCGAAACCATCCCCGTCTGGGTGCATTCCAACCTCGATGAGGTCGAATTGTTCCATAATGGCAAGTCACTGGGCCGCAAGCCGGTTGTGAAAAACCGCCATCTGGCATGGGATGTCGCCTATGCCGCCGGGAACATCACCGCCTATGGCTATAAGGGCGGCAAGGTTGTCCTGAAGCAAACCCGTGAAACCACCGGCAAACCGACCCGTCTCGTTCTGACGCCTGACCGCACCACTCTGGCCGCCGATGGCCGCGATGTGGCGATGTTCCGCGTCGAAGCCTTTGACGCCAAAGGCCGCCACGTGCCGCGTGCCGACAATCTGGTGCGCTTCGAGATTACCGGCCCCGCAGATGTTAGTGGCGTCGGCAACGGCAATCCCGTCAGCCACGAAGCTGATAAGGCCACCCAGCGGCACCTGTTCAATGGTCTGGCTCAGGCCATCGTTCAGACCCGCCGTCAGGGCACAGGTCGCGTCACCGTCACCGCCCATGCCGACGGCCTGAAATCCGCCAGCGTTACCCTCACAACAATCTGAAAATCTTAACGCTATCCTCTCCCCTCAGGGGAGAGGGGTTTCTGCTTACCGCTTTCTTACACTTCGCACCTGATTCCCGCACTGACCCCTTGCCCCTGACCTGCCAGCCTTAGTTTTCATTCACCTGAAGGGGACTAAGTCATGGCCACAGCCAGCGGATCAAATAAAGGACTCGTCATCGGGGGCCTGATTGCGGTGATTGTCATCGCCGTCATTGCCTTCCTGACTCTGGCGCCGGACAACCGCACAACCGGCGAACGCACGGTTGACGCGCTCGAATCCCTGCCTCAGGGCGTAGACGAGGCCGCCGGTCAGTTCGAAGACAAAAGCCCTCTCGAAAAAGCCGCCGACAAGGCGGAAAACGCCACCAACTAATCCCCCCTGAAGTCCCTGCCTCACTTCTCCTCCTCTGTGCGACAGCATGGGGAGGAGATTTTTTAATGGGGCACAGGGGGGGCAGCCCCCCTACAACACCTCACCCGAAAACCTCAGCGCCAGATAATCGACCAGCGCCCTGACCCTTGCCGTCTTGGCCCGTCCGGGCGGCATTACCGCCTGCAAGGGCGAGGTCATAGCCTGCTCAGGCAGCAGCACCTCCAGTGTCCCGTCTGCAATCGCCTTTGCGGCAATAAAGCCCGGCAAGATGGCAATCCCCAGCCCCGCCACTGCCGCACAGAGCAGCATCTCACCGCTGTCACTGCGCAACCGTGAGCGCATTTTCACGCTCGTCTCCCCAAAGCGCCAGATATCGCCCTGACTGACATTGGTATAGATCAGCCCTTCCCGCCCATTGAGCGCCGCCAGATTTTCCGGCCGTCCGGCCCGCGCCAAATAGTCCGGTGACGCCACCAGAACCGCATTGATCAGCCCGATACGCCGCGCCACCAGCGCGGAATCGCCCATCTCCCCGATCCGCACCACCAGATCGTACCCGCCCCCCAGCACATCGACGCGCCGGTCATCAAAGCCTATATCCAGTTCGACCCGCGGATAGGTCGCGGCAAATTCCGCCAACACCTTCGACAGGTGCGTCACCCCGAAACTTAAGGGCGCACTCAGCATTATCGGCCCCGCCACCTCATAGACGGCCTCGGCCACCGCCTCCTGTGCCGCCTCAAGCTGCGCCAGTGCCTCACGCGCCTTCTCATAATAGATCAGCCCGACATCGGTCGCCTGCGTCCCCCGCGCCGTCCGCGTCAGAAGCCGCGCCTTCAACGCCGTCTCTAGCGACGACACGCGTCGGCTGACGATCGATTTGGCCACCCCCATGCGATCCGCCGCCCGCGCAAACGAGCCCGTCTCGACCACCAGAAAAAACGCCTGCAAATCCTCTAACGACACATCGCAGATCATAGTTTGTCCTTCTGTCTCCCTCCTCCCTGCCTTGCGGGGAGGTGGCGGCGAAGCCGACGGAGGGGTCTCTTTCTTCTCCCTCTCCCGGCCCACCCGTTCCACTTTTCGCAACACTATAATCACGAAACCCGATCTTCTGGCAACACCCTGCGCCCGCTATATTCGCCTCAACAGAAAGGACACAGATCATGTCTACCACCCCCCGCAGCGTCACGCGCATCGTGCGCGGCCAGCCCGCCACCGATGGCGCAGGCGTAAAGCTCAATCGCGTGCTCGGCACACAGGCCCTGCCCGAAGTCGATCCGTTCCTGATGCTCGATGAATTCCGCTCGGACGATCCGACCGCCTATATTGCCGGTTTCCCTGACCACCCGCACCGGGGTTTTGAAACCATCACCTATATGCTGGCCGGTCGCATGCGCCACCGTGACTCCAAAGGCAACGAAGGCCTGCTTGGTCCCGGTGACGTACAATGGATGACGACCGCCCGCGGCCTTGTCCATTCGGAAATGCCGGAACAGGAAGACGGCCTGATGCAGGGCTTTCAGTTGTGGCTTAACCTGCCTGCCTCGGAAAAGATGCTTGATCCGGCCTATAAGGATGTCCCCGCCGACACTATTCCGGTCATCCGTCATACGGATGTCTCCGTCAAGCTTCTGGCCGGTCAGTATCAGGGCCAGTCAGGCCCGATTGCCTCACCGACCACAAAGCCGTTCATCGCCGATGTAACACTCGAACAGGACGCCGATATCGCGATCCCCGTCCCTGCCGACCATGCCGGTTTCATCTATGTGCATGACGGCGCGGTCAATGTTGGCGATAAGGTCATCGAACGCGGTCAGGCCGCCGTCCTCACTCAGGGCGACCAGTTACCCCTCATTGCCGGTCTTGACGGGGCGAAGGTGCTGGTGGTTCTGGGTAAGCCGCTCGGTGAACCCATCGCCCGCCACGGCCCGTTCGTCATGAACACGCCCGAAGAAATCTATCAGGCCTTCGCCGACTTCCGCGCCGGTAAATTCTAAAACGTCATCCTCCCCGTTTACGGGGCCAGACCCTTTAAATCCTTCCCCGTTTACTGTGGCCAGATCTTTTAAATCCTTCCCCGTTTACGGGGAAGGCGGACCGCGAAGCGGTGGAAGGGGCAACCCCCAATATGAAACCAATACAATTACAAATTACGGAACCTTCCCATGTCAAAAGTTCTCATCATTCACTCTACCGTCAAATCCGAAGGCTCAGTATCCCGCGTCCTGACCGAGTCCTACAAATCCGATCTGAAAAAGACTGACCCGTCCGTCACCTTCACCGAATATGACCTCGGCCTGAACCCCTTGCCCGCCCTGTCCGCCAGCAATATCTCAGGCTTTTTCGGCACCGCCGAACCCGAAAGCGAAGGCGCGGCACTGGCTGCCAAACGCGAAGAACTGATCACGGCCCTGGAAGCCGCCGATAAGATCATTATCGGTGCGCCGATGTATAATTTCGGCATGTCAGCCCTGCTCAAGACATGGTTCGACTATGTGCTGAAATCGGGCCGCACCTTCCGCTACAGTGAGGCAGGCCCCGAAGGTCTGGTGACCGGTAAATCAGCGATCATTATCGAAACCCGTGACGGCTTCTATTCCGAAGGCGACGGCACGGCTGTCGATTTTCAGGAAGGCCACATCCGCACCCTGCTGAACTTCATGGGCGTGACCGACATCAGCTTTGTCCGCGCCGAGAAAATGGCCTTTGGCCCTGAGGCCAAAACCGCCGCCATCGAAGGGGCTGCCAACGACCTGAGCGTCCTCGCCGCCGCCTGACCCTAACGCCCCCTTAC
>JBCEBX010000266.1:10020-12991 GCA_039206455.1 Asticcacaulis sp. | reverse complement strand
GCACATAGGAGTCGTTATAAAATATTCTGGAGGTCAGCCTGAGATTCCCCAGACCAATGCGCTCCCAGCTTACACCACCAAGGTCGATTTCATGGCGCAATTGCGATGTCAGGCCACGTGATTTAACATCAAAAACGGTATCCAGATAGCCGACATTGATGAAGCTGTTGGTATAGTCGGTATAGCTGGCATCAAGCATAAAGGTGCCGAAACCTGTACGATGCTTTGAGGCCACCCGATAGAACCGGCTGGTCGATTCATCCTCAATGACCGCATCGTTGATATACTGGGCATCACGCTGTTTACGGCTATGGGCATCCTGCTGGCTGACCGAAAAACTCATATCCCAGTTTTCACGCACCGGCACATTGAGCGACAGGGCATAACGGTCGTTTTTGAAATAGGGCTTCAGGCGGTTATAGGGGTTCTGTCCGTTTTGCGTCCCCAGACGGTATTCCACCCAGTCGCTACCACTGTGACTGTAATTAAAGGTGCCACTGAACTGCGATTTAGGCTCGGCCAGCACATAATCGACCACCCCGCCCTGAAAATCGCCGTAACGCGCCGAGGCATTACTGTCAACAATACGTACGCTTTCGACAAAATCCTCAGGCACAAACACGGTCTGGGAATGCAGCCCATAGACGACCGTCTGATCGTGCGCCGTGCAATAGTCGTGTGAAATCTCGCCGCAGAAATTGGCAAGGCCCGGATTTTCCGCGCGACCGGTCAGATTATTGACGCCCACGCCATTTATGCGGAAATTGTTTTCATAGACCCTGGCCCCTGAGATCGAAACCTCAAGCGGACGCATATCAATTTCACGCATACCGTCATATCCGGCATCCGTGCTGGTGTCGTTCTGGTACTGGACATTGGGCATGGCGCGCAAAACCGTATTGGCGTCACCATTGCCGATGGTGCGGGCACGATATCCCTCAGCAGACAACACCGTCGTCCCCGTATCGGCGACGCTGCGCCCGCCAAACGCGGTCACGTAGGCGGGCAACCCCTCACCCGATTCGCCGGCCACACCCGCCAGACCGGCACCACCACTTGCCCCTTCGACACGGATCGTGCCCAATTGCACGGCATTACCGGCATTGACACGCTTCTCAAGCTGCACGGCATCGGCCCCAAGCCAACGCCAGCTCAAATCCGTGCCGTTCAGCATCCGGCTCAGGGCTTCGGTCGGTGTTAAATTGCCCTTAACCGGCGCACTTCGTTGGCCGCTGACCAGCGTACCCTCGGCCGTGACCTGAATTCCCGATTGACGGCCAAACACCATAATGGCTTCGGTAAGGGGTTGGGCCGGAATATCAAAGCGCTTTGCCTGCGCCGGGGCAGCCTGCCCCGCATTCTGTGCCATCACTGGCGCAACGCCGCTTAGGGCAGTGCCTCCCAGCAATATAGCCATCAGTATGGCCCGCTGTTCAGTTTGTTTGCTTATTAGCCCCGCCATGATTTCGTACTCCGGTAAAAACTTAGCACAATTTGCAATTAATTCGCATATGCGCCACTACATACCAGATGATCGGGCCCCGCCTTTTTCCGGCCTCAAAACAGATATTTTTTAAAAATTCACACAACAAATTGATTATTATATATAATTTCTAGATTATGATAATAATCCAAGGCGTAATCTGACGTACATTCCCCGCATGGGGCGTGACGATCAGCGACAAGGCCTGCACCGGATTTTCAAGATTATAGGTGCCGGTAATCTTTTGCTGCCCCAGAGCCTTATTGGCCAGAATGATCTGCCCGCGAAACCACGGGCGTATTTCCGCCACCAGCGCTTCAATCGTCTGCTCGCGCGCCAGCAAGTCGCCCTGTCGCCAGACTCCGATCAATTCCGGCGCCCTTTGCCCCTGCGTCACCTGCCCGTCCGCTGAAACACTGAGCCAGTCACCGGCGCTTAAATTAGCCCCCGTTTTCGCCCTGACCGTTTCAACCTTCACCTGCCCGTGTTGCACGCCAACATAGGCGTCATCGTCCTGCAACCGCACATCAAAAGCCGTCCCCAACACCGTGGTTGTCAGCGCCCGGGTGTGCACGCGAAACGGACGCTCAGGTGCCTTCGCCACCTCAAACAAAGCCTGCCCCGCCATCAGTTCCACTTGCCGTTCCGAAGGGCTGTAATTGACCCGCAGCGCACTTTCCGGCCCTAGATGCACCTTCGTGCCGTCCTCAAGATGCACCGTACGCATTACTCCCCCACCCGTCGCAAAGTCAGAGGCCCATTCTCTATGCGCCCACCCCGCCATATCCGGTGCCGCCACCAGCATGACACAGGCTGCCGCGGCGGCCGCGCCCAGGGTTACGAAACGTCTGCCTGTCCCGTGCGTCGCCTTTTGCCGCCGCGCCTGCGCCAGATCGGTTACCCCCAATTCAGCAACCACAGCCGCACGCATTACTTCGACGGTCTGCTGCATATCCTGCCAGGCGCTTTCATGCAGCGGACTGGCTGCCAGCCAGGCGTCAAACTGTGCCTCACAGACTTCATCCTGCGGCGCATCTTTTAGCCGGACAAGCCATTGCGCCGCCGCGCGCCTTGCCTGTTGTTGCTCATCTGTCACAGCCTGCTCTCCCACCTTGCCCATGGTTTCAGGGCCTTTTGTCATTGACGTCTGGGCCACGCCATTTTCCGACCTTCAGACAGATTTGCACCTCAAAGTCCATCCTTGACCCCGCTTTTGCGCAGACGATCACATACCTCCATGCCCTCGACAATCAGGTCATGGCTGCGGGATACCGACAACCCCAGTCGCACCGCTACCTCGCGCAAGGGTAAATTCTCGAAATGATAAAGCCTTATGGCCATTTGCTGGCGTTCCGGCATTTGGCCTATACGCGCAATGACCCGCTGCATTTCATCGCGTGCAACGGCGATAGCTTCCGGATCAGGCGCGTCATCAACAACGGTCTGAGAAAAATCATCTGTCGGCATAACGACCACAGGCCCGCGTTG
>JBCEBX010000266.1:0-10010 GCA_039206455.1 Asticcacaulis sp. | reverse complement strand
ATATTGCGATAAGACCAGATTGCGAATAATGGTTCTGAAATAGGCCAGTGGCTGTTTGAGAGTCTGGTTTTGCGGGTGACGATTCATCAGCAACCAGGCTTCGTGCACGATATCTTCGGCATCCGCCCTGTGCCCCATTAACCGCCCCGCATAATTAATCAGCGTCTCACGGTAGGTTTTATAAAGCTGATCGTTACGCACAACTACCCGACACGGCCACCATTCATCTGGACAGCCCAAAAAAAGATAATGAGAAGCACTCTCAAATTATCACTTAGGCGGTTTCTTCATCCTTGGCAATGATGAAGCCGCTCTTCTCTCAGGTTTTCCAAAGATGCCCCCGTAGCTTCAGCCATAGCTGAAAAATCGCCTGACGAAATCGCATATAGAAAACCGCTTCCTGACCGTTGATAATCGACAGGAAGCGGTGCTTTCAGCTTCTAGAAGCGATAGCTTAGCCCCATCCGAAGACTGTGCAGGTTTGCGTCATTACGAGCCTCACGCCCCGTCACTGTTCCAGAAGTCCCCGCCTGTGCGGGATAGTTTGTGGTTTCACGCAAAATGGCGTTCGTTACCGGATCGCGCAGTACAGCATTGGTAACCGGATCGCGTAAGGTCACGGTCACCGAATAGGCCGCATAGGGCTGTATCACCCCTGCACTTGCCTCAGGGAAGACAAAGCGCTTATCGCCAAAATCGGCATACAGATATTCGCCTTTGAATGACCAGCGGTCGCTTAAGGCATATTCAGCACCACCGCCCAGCGTCCAGCCAGTACGCGTTGCCTTCCTGGTTTCAGTGAACCACGGCGTTGTCGCATCTCCGGCATCAAAGGTGCGTATAAACAGCGACCTGTACTGCGTGCGCGACTGGGTTTCCGTAACAAGCGCCAGACCGCCCGTCGCATAGACCAGCGTCCGGTCAAAGCCGTAGCCCAAACGCCCGCGCAAGGTGGCAAAACGGTTAAAGCGATAGTCGTTTCGTGACTGGTACTGGCCATTTTGTGCCAGATAAAGATCTTCGGTCGTCACACTGAACTGAGCACCTTTGGTCGTTGCATAGGTCATGTCCGCCTCAAGGCCGAACACCCAGTTATCTGTTAGGTGATGATTATAGCCGATGCCGAAACCCATCTGCAGACCATTGGCATCAGCATGCGCCGATTCGGACGCCGCCACACCAGCGACAGTTCCCACACCACCCGTGGTTACACCGCGTGTTTGCATCCCCAGATTGCCGGCAATGCCACTTACGAAAACGCCGCCCCAATCACCGTCGAAACCACCCAGATGAATGGAGTCAGTGACATTTGTCTGCGGCCCGCCAAAATGACTGGTCAGGCTCAGACGGATGGTGCGGCCCGGCGCAGGCGGTGTGCTCTGACGCGAAGACTGAGCCTCTATATAATATCTGTCCGTCAGGTTTTTAACGCTCAGATTGAGATCGATGACCTCACTAAGACGCACCGTGGCAAACGCATCATAGACGGTATAGCCTGCATTGGTCAGTGTGGTTTGCCAACTGGCATCACGGCCGACAACCGTTACACCGTCAACACGATTGGCATTCACGCCAATGTTCAAACGACGATCGAACAACCGCGTACCAACCATCAGGTTCTGGGATGTCTTTGCCGGCATGTTAATCGAATAGATAACGCTTTCGCCGGTCATCCAGTCGCCGAAATATTCCTGACATTCGCTGCCCCCCAGCAGACCACAGCTTGAGCGCTCAAAATAGCGGGTGTGGCTATATTCCCCGTAGACGATACCGGCATCATAGTTCACCGACAGTTCTGCCCCACGGAATCTGGCACCGGCAAGGTTAAAGAAGCCGGGGAAATAACCGTTACCGGCGATGTAATTCTTATAGCGATTGTCGAAATAGGTCAGCTTGAGGCCCAGACGATCCCCACCACGCAACCAGTCTTTGTAATCCAGATTAACACCGGCCTCATAGTTGCGGCTGGTTTCCGGGTTCAGACCATTCTCTCCGGCCCGTAACACGCCCAGAAAGGTCTCGCGCATACTCGGCGCACGGAACCCTTCGGCATAGCTGGCAAAGAACTGGGTATTCTCAAACGGTGTCAGCACTATGCCAAAATTATAACCGACATGATCATCACTTACCCTATCTAGCAATGAATGGTTTGTGCCTTTGGGTGCATCCGGATCGCGCTCCAGAGTGTACTTATCATAGCGCACCCCGGTATTAACCGTCAGCCATGACAGAACCGACGCCGACAGGCTGGCCCATCCGGCATCCATAGACCGCTTACCGCCGGTCACATCCGTCAGCGCGTCCGTGTTGCCACCACTGTTTTCGGTTGTTTCACGCGAATGTTGTGCACCGGCTTTAAGGCTAAAAGGAATTTGCCACAGATCGAAGTGACTGGTGTTCGCCACCCTCAGCCCCGTAGTGCGCGTATCAACATCCACCGGATGATAGGCATGATGCTCAAACGTATCCGCCAGCCATGTATCAACCTTGAGGTTTAGCCAGTCATTGTCCTGAGGCACATAGGTATAGGCCAGGCTATAGCGTGTCTGATCAACCTTATCCGGGCGGGGATATTCTGACGTTATGCCCGGGTAATAGCCTGGCGCGTAGGTGCGGCGCTCAACATAGGTACTGTGGAAGCGGTTATAGACAGCCGACAGGGTTTGGGTTGGCGTAAGTTCAAACCGTCCTTTCAAAAGATAGGAGCGTGAGTTCTTATAAGAACCAAACAGCGTGTCACCGGGATTTACGTGCGAATAGAGTTTATTCTGAGCCGCGTCATTCAGCGGATTAATGCCATTACTGCCTGCCGCGTAATTCCCCGACTGGCGACGACTGAGACCAGCTACCAGTTCTATGCGATCCGTCGGACGCCAGGCACCAATCCCACTCTGGCTATAGTTCTGATCCGAAATGCCCTTTATCTGATCACGCGACACCTGAAGGTCGTACTGGTGACGACAGCCGGTCGACGTCCCCGTGACCCCGACGCACAGACCGTCAAACTCAGAGCCGTCAACGGCATTGTCGCCATAGGACAGGCGGGTGCGCAGCCCCCATGTGTCACCCGCCTTGATGAGATCACGCGCATCCATTGTGCGCATGGTGATCACACCGCCTATAGCCCCGCCCCCTTCGCTGACCACACCTTTCTGGACGCTGTAACCCGCCAGAAAATCGGTATCGACATAGTTGGTTTCCTTGGTGCCCGCATAACCTTTGTACGTTGATGAAACCGTTTCGGTATCATCAATCACCACCTTCACACGGCCCATGCCAGACATACCGCGAATGTTTGGCTGAAAGCCCTGTCCGTTATGCGTGTCCCCCACACTGACGCCCGGCACCCCTTTGAAAATATCGCCGGTGGCCACAGGCGGCACGCGGTCCATGCGTGCACGATCCACATTATAGACGGCAGAAGGCGCGCTAAAGATATCATAGGCCGCGTACTCGGCCCCGACCTGACCGCGCGCACCGTTATCTCCTGCACCCTGCGTCGTGTCGCCCTCAACCCGAATAGCCCCTAACTGAATGGCATCGCCCTGTGTGGGCGCTTTTTCGAGGATGACCGAGTTGGTACCACGATGACGCCAGCTTATGCCCGTCCCTGACAGCATGCGGCTAAGGGCCTCTGTTGGCGCGTAACTTCCGATAACCGCCTGAGAGGTTTTTCCGGAAAGGAGACCGCCATCCGCCGTAACCTCAAGCCCCGATTGCGCCGCAAAGGCCGTAACGGCGCGATTAAGCGGCTGTGAGGTAATGTTGAAATGGCGTGTTGCCTGTGCCTGAACTGCTACGGCTTCCTGCGTTTGCGCCTGCGCACCGGTTGCGGCCCATGCAGCGGCCACACTTACACCGGCAAGCAAAACAGTTTTCATAGCGCCCCGCGTCGCGCGAAGCCTGAACAGCGGTCCTGATTGAGGGCTGACGGTTAGTTTCATCTTATGTCCTTGAGTTTAGCGCAGTTAAGACGCATTTGCATATTGCTTCGGACATAAGACGCCACCTGCGCCACAATATTCGGAAAATTCGCAAAAATAGTTACATATTGTTGAATTTATTTATTATTTTTATGAACCACCCTCAATGGTCCGATACGAAGCATGCGTGCGCCATGCGGTTCAATCATCGCCGCCACAGCCCGATCGGTATCACTGAGATCATAAACCCCCGTCACCCGCACCTGCTTCAGCGCCTTCCCTTCGATGTGTATAAGACCCGTGTCATAGCGCCCCAATTCTGACAGAGCCGCCTCAAGTGACATATCCTCAATCAACAGGCGCTTATCTCGCCACAACCCCATCCCCTCCGGAGCCATCTGACTGATGCGCCCATCTGCCTGATCTGCGTGGCGGTTTTTGCCAAGGTGCAAAACATCACCTGCCTCAAGGCTATGTGCGCCTGACAAAGGCGATATGGCGCGCACTCGACCTTCGCGTAAATGAACATCGACGCCCTGATCACGCAGATCAACATCGAACGCCGTCCCCAGAACTTCGACACGTACATCTTCGGCCGAGACCACAAAAGGACGTTCAACATCCTTTGTTACATCGAACCAGGCCCTTCCCTTCAACAGCCTGACCCCGCGTTCCGTACCATCATAATCCAGTGCAATGGCACTGTCCGTATCAAGAACGACGGTACTACCGTCGGCTAAACGAAGGGTCTGTAGTTCCCCCGCAGACGTCACATAGTCTGACTGCCAGCGCACCACCAGATCGGGCGCGCTTACCAGTGCCAGACAAGCCGCCATACCCGCCGCAACACCGGCAACCCATTTCATGGGTGTGACCCGTCGCCGGAAGGGTGTGATCGTAGTCCCGACATATTCCGTCTGGCTCTTAGCTGGCCCGACATCTCCGGCCATTTGCCACATCTGCTCTGCAAGAACAAAGGCCTGTTCATGCGCAGGGCTCTGGTTACGCCAGGCAGTCGCTTCCTGACGCAGCCCCTCGTCCTGTGGCGTTTCGTTCAGACGCAGCCACCATCCGGCGGCCTCCTGAGATAGTTCCTCACGGTTCATGCGACTGAATATCCTTGCGCATCATCTTCTAACAAGACGAATCCCAACGACCTGTATTCGCCCGAAAGCATAAAAAACATTAGAAGCCTTCGTCAGACAGCTGTTTCAAACAATGCGCCATGGCGTCGCGCACCATTTCATAAGCCCGTGTACGCGACACCCCTAATATATCCGCAATTTCGGTAAAGGTCTTGTTCTCAAAGCGGTGCAGGTCAAAGGCACGCCGCATAAGGGGCGATAATTCATCCATCGCCCGTGTCAATGCCCGCAGTCTCTGTCGCGCAATAAGTTGCTGATCCGGAAGGGCCTGCTGCGTATCCGTCATGACCAGTAAATCGGCTTCACTGTCGTCGCTTACCGCCTCACGCTGACGCTTACGGAGCGCATCGATGGCCATGTTACGCACAATCCGGTAGAGATAACCGACCGGATGTCGAACAGGCTCACCCTCTTTGGGCTCATTCCGGCTATATCTGAGCCAGGCTTCCTGCACCAGATCTTCGGCATGCGCCCTGTCGCCAAGCATAGGCGTCACATAATCGATCAACCCCTCTCGGCGTTGCAGATATGTATCCAGCTTATCGGCCATTTTGCTCAACAGGTACACCTTTACAGGCACAAACCAAAATGGCAGCACTACCAGATTTGCAAACCACTCTCAATTACAAACTAACAGGTTTCCGTTCAGCTCAATTTAGCGACGCCTCTATACGGAAAAACTCTAATTCCGAACGCATTAATTTCCTTATCTCAGATCAAGCCTTTCGTGAGCATATCTATGCGAGCAATTCTTCTAAATTTGTCTTTAAGCTAGAGGCGCACTCAGGGTGATTACTAAGAGACTCAATTGCCGATTCAGAAAACTTCTTGCCTGGAACCTTGTTTTTTAGTTGTTTAAATATGAATTTCCCCTTTGCCCCTTTCAGCGTACGTGTCTGAAAAGCGTCCCATATCTCATCGTTCCCGGGGCCTGCACCCGCGCTATGCAATTCTTGATTATGTGCTGAGCGCTGTTTAACGAACTGATCATTTATCTCTGTTTTATGCCGACTTAATATATCAGTTAACCAAGTTTCACAGGTACTCAGCGGTTGATCAGTTAATGCCGAGAGGAAGCCCGGATCGCAGAATTCGGCCTCAAGATCGGATTGGTCAGTAAACCATAAGCGAACACCATCACTACTATAATCCTCTTTTAGTTTTATGACTTCGTCGTCAGTCAACGAATCTCGATCCCTATGCACTAGTACCTTGAACTTATTCCCTAGAGACGATCTGAGTTCCTGTGCCTCATCTTTTGTCATAAGATTTCTGTAGCCTCTGCCAGGAAGCACTGTCACAACTTGTTCCAACTCTGGCCATTGGCCAATCAGTTTCTTAAGCAGATCGTTTTTAGCGTCCTCGCTGACCACGATTACCTTTTTCCCAAATGCTCCCCATCCAAGAGCAAGCTCAACTATCGTCCGGTCATTAGTAATATTCTCCCCTCCCGAAAGCCATACAACGTTAGTGCCAGATGGCGCTCCACGTACGATGAATGGGGAATGCGTGGTCATAATGATCTTAATGCCTTGAGCCCCTGCAATTTGCAGTAGGCTTTGCGCCAGCTTCTCTTGGACACTCGGATGCAAATGAATATCCGGTTCGTCTACTAGCAAAATTTTAGGCTTAAACAGCAGTATATAGCAAAAAATTTGTATAAGTTGCAGGTACCCAGTTCCAAGTAGTTCAAGTGGCATTGGAAGCCCTTCAATCTCGGCTTCTGCATGAATTTCGAAGTCTTTCACCTCATCAAATTTAACCCTCAGACGAACTGATCCTAACAGGGGCCGAAGCCAAGTTTCAATTTGAAGCAAGTCTTCCGCGGAGAGCAAATTAAGAGCGTTCCGGAGATACACATTAGAGTCACCGAAAGAACACGCCTTGAGTACGACACGCTTCGAATTTTTCTGCTCCAAATTTGGGATGCCTGATATTCCGGGGATAAAACCGCTAAAAAAGGTCTCAGCGCCCCGGAATTGCGTTCGGACTGACTCTGGAAGCTCTCCCTGCACCGATATGCCAGCATTTCGTGCGGAGCGCATCTCTAACCCCGCTATAACATCTTCGCCTCCATCGTTAGTAAACTTAAAGGTAACTTTCGAGGAGGGGCTATTCGAGCGGTTACCCCAGTCAGCGCCGTGCCCTAAGCGCCAATATTCATTTGACGGAAGATAGTCGAGATCGTTGATTCGAACCATTACGGTTCCATTTCCCCGAATACGCTCTGCCTGACGCATTAGGCATGAAGCTAAATGAAGCGCCTGCAGTATCGAAGACTTTCCGCTTCCGTTTGATCCCACTAGAATATTTAAGTCGGCGAGAGGTAAGTCAATTTTATCTATGCGCTTGAATTTTTCGATTATTACTGATTTTAGCCACATCTCCGCCCCTTTTTTTTCATTCACCATTACACTGCACATTTTCTAGATCGGCTAACGATGAACAACATCATTTATACTTTTCCTCAGTCTTCGACTGAAATTCACCAGATAATTTTTTAAGCGTGACAATAACATGCCTAAAATAATCCCTGTCAACTACAAGTTCTTCACCATCTTTTCCACGACATCGATCACCAACCTTCTCAATATAAAGTTTGTTTAAACGTCCTCTGTTGTGGATTATTACATCTCTGGAGGCTTTTATCTCTATGAACGCCTTTATCAGATCTACATCCAAATCGATTGTAAGCACCTTGGCCGCCTTTTCCAGATATTCCGAAGGCTTCCCGAACATTAGCCCCTCGCACTTCATGGCGACAAAACGCCGAATGACGTCCTCGCGCTCCTCATGCTCCAAAAATAGATCAAGTGGTATCCCCCCCCTGTCACCTAGAACCGCCAGTTTATTGGGATGTGCTATCACCACAATGGCGAGACAGTCTTGGATGAAAGCCTCGGTGCGAGATACTAGCGAGACAATGTTAGTTTCAAAAACACCCCGCTCATACTGGGCGGCAAAGATCAGGCCGATATCCTCATCGCGCCGCTTGCTAATGACAGTACTATGACGCTTCGGGACCGGATATGATTTCTTGATCTTACTCTTGGTAGTTCTGAGCTTTTCGGCTCGCTCCTTAAGATCAGGACGCAGCAGTTCGGTAAATATCCATGCATCATTGAGCAGCCGGTAAAGACGAATATGGTGCTTATAAATTGCTTTGGATATTGTACTGTTTCTTGCCATACCCTCCCCTCCGTTGATGATGGCTAAACAATGCGAAATGAAACAGAATCTTCGGAAGTGGCTAACCCTCGATAAAACTAGAAATATGCTCAGCGACCTACGTGTGCTAACTTCACCCCCTACAATCTTTTCAGCACGCCACAAATCCTGCCGACGATGTGGACGGCGTCCATGACGGCGACGGTGGGGTTTACGGCGGGATTGTCCGACGTGATGAGGTATCCGCCACCCTCGGCGGGCTGAATGCGTTTGATCATGCCCATATTGTAATAGGTCAGCGCCCAGATCTGGTCGCTCATGCGCGGGACGTTCTGACTGCGGTCGCCGAGCAGCAGGTCACCGTCATTGATGGTCGGCAGCATCGAATCACCCCGACCGGTGAGCAAGAACAGGTTTTCCGGTGCCGAACTGGTGAAGTGGCGAACCCATTTGCGCGCCACAGGGATCATTTCGACTTCGGGATAATCGGAGAGGTCCGCCCCTCCCCCCATGCTGTACTGCATATCCAGCAGTGGCAATTGAACGACATCAAGCTGCTCTGCAAGCTCTCTCGCCGTTGGGCGCGGAACCGCACCTTCCTTAGGATCATCCGTCTTGCCCGTGAGATAGGCAACCGAAGTTTCCAGATAGTCGGCTATCTCATTGAGCCTACGTGACATTCGCGTTTCACCAGTCGTCAAACGAAAGACGCTGGGTTGCGTGATATTCACGGCTCGGGCGAGGTCAGCTTGCGATACCCCCCGCTCGTTCATCAATTTATTCAGGCGCTCAGAAATGATCATGCGGCCACGCTATACGCTCGCGTATTAAAAACAATTTCCATTTATTTATTGACACACCAATACGGTTCCGTATTAATGGCGCTATGAAACGTATTAGCTCCCCCACCGAAGCCCTCTCAGAGGCTATTGCAATTGCCGGATCGCAAGGTCGTTTCGCGCGGCTATGCGACGTGTCGCAGCCATCTGTTTGGCGCTGGGTCAACTCATCCGGCACGCTTCCTGCCGAACATGTTTTGAAGGTCGAATCCGCAACGGGTGTTTCGCGTCATGATTTACGTCCTGATCTGTATCCGCGTGATGAGGTTATAACCAAGGTTTTAGCGCGGGATGATGCTGCCGCCCACGGCAATCCGTGCGGCACTTTGGACGAAGGGGGCGTGGCGTGATGCGTGTAACGTCTTTGTCTCTCAGCCTCCCTCGGCGCCCTGCACCGGTTCGTTTGGTGCGCGTTGCGCGCAAGGCGTTTCGCCTTTCTGCCCGTGCCCGCTTCCTATTGCATGCGGTGGCGTCGGGCCTGTCCTGTGTGCTGTTCTTCGGCGGCATTGTCGCCCTGTTGTGGGGGGCGGCATGACCAAGTTACGCCCGCCCTTGAGCGTTTACCGCGCCCTGTCGCGCATTGCCGATATCATCGGCTGGGACGGCTGCGCTGCGGTTTGCGGCAAGACCGAGTGGACCATGCGTAAATATGCTGATCCGGATGCCGAGCGCGAGATATCCCTGCGCGATGCCATCCGCCTTGATCTGGCCTACCGTCGTGCCGGTGGCAGGGGCATGCCCCTGTTTCAGGCCTATGCCCTGCGCCTTGAGATCGAGGAGTGGCACGACGAGGATGGCTGTTTCATTGGCCTTGCCCGTGAGGCGGCCAGAGAAAGCGGTGAAGCCATTGATGCCCTGCTGGGTCTGACGACCGGCGGCAACCCGAGAGCGGCGCTCAAGGAAGCCGAAGACGCCCATGCCGCCTTTGGCAAGAC
>JBCEBX010000265.1:0-3263 GCA_039206455.1 Asticcacaulis sp. | reverse complement strand
TCGCCGCATGTGTCTGATGCGGCGTCGATCTATGTCACCTATGTCAATCTGGCCCGCAATATGGGTTCCGGCCTTGCCGACGGTCAGGCTGTGGCCGCTCGTCTTCAGGAAGGGGCCAGCTACGAACCTACCCAGATGGCCACAGGTGCGGTTGCCTATGGTGCCATTGTCGCCATGCAGGAACCGGCCTTCCGCTCACAGCTGCGCGGCTACGCCTCCGATGAAGCTACCCGTCGTGAAATGGTTGACCGCCTGATCCGTGACCCGTCCTATGCGGCCTCGATCCCCGGTGCCAATATTGCTGCCCGCCGCGTTATTCTGGCCCTGTCGTCCGACGGCGAAGCCATTTACAAAAAAGGGGCCGAGTTCAAACAGTCGGCCTATTCCATCCAGAAAGAAAAATGGGCCAAGGGCGTGGTCACTGGCCCCGCCGAGCGTCTGGCAGCCACCAAACTGGCTTCTTCGACCAAACAAAGCGTCTTTGCTGACGAAAGCGCCCACCTTCTGGCCTCGGCCCTGTCGGGTCAGGGCCTGAAAACCTACGCCTCAACCGGTGCCTTAAGCGCCGAAGCCTCGGCCTATGACGCAGGCACCGCCACCGCTCCGGCACCTGTCGCAGATCAACTGGTCACCACGGCAGCCACCCCCGGTGCCTTTGCCCGCGAAGACCTGTTTACCACGCCCTATACGGCCGGTGTGAACCGCTCATTGGCCATTGCCGCCCTCTCCATTCTCGGTGAAGGCACAGGCGCTAACGAAGAAGCCATTCAGGCCATGCTGAATGACGGCCATTCCTCGCGCTGTCTCAACGAATCAAAGCTGAACCTCAACCAGTGTCTGGCGGCGTCGCGCTTCCATTTCGATGACGTCTTCTGCGTCGGTCAGCACATTCTGATGGATACGGGCAACTGTATCGGCGAACTGTCGTCCAATGCGCTGGACCTCTCCCCCAAGCGTCAGGTGGCCCTGAATGCCGATGGCACCGAGGCGATGAAATACGCCAACGCCAAGCCCTATATACAACCGGCAAAACCGGCGGCCAAAAAGACAGCGGCCAAAAAGAAGAAATAACCTGCCAAAAGCGGCCCTGACGGGCCGCTTTTTTTATCATTGCCTCTGGACAAAGGCATAAAGACAGGTTTTAAGCGCCGCAAATGGTTGCGTTCTACGCATATTATGTGTATCTACGCGCCTCTTGAGATTTACGGGATATTCCCACGCTGCGGTTGTCGGGCGTTATGTCATGACGACGGCGGCGCGTTTTGTTTGAGGAAATGGCTGATGGCCGATATCGTTTTAGACGTAGAAGTTCGTGAGCGTACCGGTACCGGTGGCGCCCGTGAGACCCGCAATGCAGGTAAGGTCCCCGGCGTACTGTACGGTGGCAACAAGGAGCCTGTGGCCATTGCGGTCAAGCTCAATGAGTTCAAAAAGGCCCTCTATACCGGCCGCCTGAACGGCCACCTCGTGACCGTTAAGCACGCCAAGGGTACCGAGAAGGCCATCGCCAAGGCGATTGACTTCCATCCGGTCACTGACGTGCCTGTGCACTTCGACCTGTACCGCGTCGATGAAAACCAGACCATCAAGATCAATGTCGCTGTTCACTTCAAGAACAACGAAGCTTCTCCTGGCCTGAAAAAGGGCGGTGCCCTGAACATCGCTCTGCACGAAGTTGAAATTCAGGTTCCGGCTGGCCACATCCCTGAGGATATCGTGGTTGACCTGACCGGTCTCGAAATCGGCCAGAGCGTTCACATCAGCGACCTGAAGCTGCCTTCAGACGCCGCCGCCACTCAGGCAGGTGACGTGGTTGTGGCTTCGATCACCGGCGTTGCCGCGGCTGATGAGCCTGCCGAAGGCGAAGCCGAAGCCTAAGGCTTTCAAAAACATTGCAAAAAGACCCTGTTCCTGCCAAAGGGACAGGGTCTTTTTGTATCTGAGGGTTCGATATGTATCTGATCGTGGGCCTGGGTAATCCCGGTGGGCAATATGCCAAAAACCGGCACAATATCGGCTTCATGTTCATCGACGAACTGATCCGTTCTTCAGGCTTCGGCCCTGAGCGTAACAAGTTCCAGTCGGTCATGTCCGAAGGCACGGTGCAAACCGCCAAAGGCCCCGTAAAGGTTCTGGCCCTTAAGCCCCAGACCTATATGAACCTGTCCGGTAATGCCGTCAAAGAAGCCGCGGCCTTCTATAAGATGATCTCGCCCCCGGTCGCCTGCGCATGAAACTCGGCGGTGGTCATGCCGGTCACAATGGCCTGCGCTCCATCATGAGCCATCTGGGGCCTAATTTTATGCGCGCCCGTATGGGCATCGGCCACCCCGGTCAGAAGGAACTGGTACATAGCTGGGTGCTGTCAGACTTCTATAAGGCCGACACCTGGGTTGAGCGCCTGAATGACGCCGCCGTCGCCGCCCTGCCGCTGCTGCTGGCCGGTGAAACGGAAAAATACCAGACCGAGGTCATGCGTCTGGCCCCTGCCCCCAAACTCGACCCGAAACAGGCCAGCCCTCAACCATAGTCTCTGGTCAAAACCCGTCTGGCATGTTAGCCACGCGCCAATTCCTTTTTACAGACACCACCGGATTATTATGGCCCTGAAAGTCGCTATCGTCGGTCTACCCAATGTCGGCAAGTCCACCCTGTTCAACGCCCTGACGCAAACCGCCTCGGCACAGGCCGCCAACTATCCGTTCTGCACCATTGAGCCGAACACCGGTGATGTGGCCGTGCCGGAACCCCGTCTTGATGTGCTGGCAAAGATCGTCGGCTCCAAGGAAATCATCCCGGCCCGCATCAACTTCGTTGATATTGCCGGTCTGGTGCGCGGTGCCTCAAAGGGCGAAGGTCTGGGCAACCAGTTTCTCGCCAATATCCGCGACTGTGACGCCATTGCCTTTGTCGCCCGCTGTTTTGTCGATACCGACATCACCCATGTCGAAGGCCGCATTGACCCCTTAAGCGACCTTGAGATCATCGAAACCGAGCTGATGCTCGCTGATCTCGAATCGCTCGAAAAGCGCCTGCCGCAACTGGAAAAGCGCGCCAAGACCGGCGGCGACAAGGAAGCGGCCCTTACCGTGTCCCTGATCAATGCCGCTCTGGCCGAACTGCGCGAAGGCCGTCCGGCCCGCATCGCCGACGAAAAGGGCAAGGTATCCAAAGAAGACCGCAAGGCGTGGGAGATGCTGCAACTCCTGACCTCAAAGCCTGCGCTCTATGTCTGTAACGTCGATGAAGGCTCCGCCGACAAG
>JBCEBX010000264.1:0-3263 GCA_039206455.1 Asticcacaulis sp. | reverse complement strand
GGGCAGACCATAGAGCGTCATCACCGGACCTATGCAGGCTGGCTGGTGATCTGCTGTCAACATATCGCCGTCTTCGAAAAAGGCCTTAACCAGCGCGGCGGGATCGTGAGCAAGCAGATGAAGGCCGCTGGTCGCGCGCGGATTACATTCCAGCAGCCAAAGCCTGCCCATCTGATCGAGCCTCAGGTCGCAAGCGATCTGGCCGGTCAAACCCAATGCGTTTACAAGCTTCGTGGCAATGGCTTGAAGGCGATCGCTCAGGTCAGGCGCCAGGGGATCAAAGTAGTAACTGGTGCCGCCTGCCGTTCGCCATACTGACCGATAGGCACTGAAAGCCCGTAGACGGCCTGCACGAGCAATGGCGTAAAAGCACAAATCTTCGCCGGCGACATAGGCCTGCCTTATCCATGGATTACGTGGATCGTCGTTGGAAGGACCATGCGCAGGACGGATCAGAACACGGCTGCCGAAACGCGAAAACTCCGGCTTGAAGACGGTGTCCGGTGCCCAGCCGGATGTGCGCTCGGTGACAGGCACAGATAGCCCCAGACCGGTTGCGAAGCGGGCGAATTCATACTTTGAATGCAGCCGCATCAGGGTATCAATGGAAGGCGCAAACAGCGGATATCGCCGCAACCGCGCCCAGTAGTAAATTTCCTCACAGAGCGGCACAATCAGATCGGGTTTGACCTGTTCAACAATCCGTCGGGCATCTTCGGCAAAGCCGTCAGGGTCGGTGCGCGGGGACCGGTACATCATTCCCTTGCCAAAAAATGCTGTCTGGAACACATCACACCCCACGACCTCATGCCCCTGACGGCGAAAGGCGCGTGCCAGATCGACGGATACCGGCGCGCGCGTACCGGTGATGAGGATGCGGCTCAAGGCTTCCACCTGACATGACGACGTTTCGGGTAATCCCTCTCGGCCCTATAGGACTCCTGCCGGATGGGCTTGCCAAACACCTTGAGCGCGTTGCAAAGCGCGGGGGCATCTTCATCAAGGCAGTCTAGGTGAATATCCGTCTGGCTGGCTTCGGCTATCCACGGATGGTCAGCCGGGATCAGGGGGGCCAGAAGCGCTTCGATCTCGCGTGGATAGACAGGGTGTTCCCACTGCCATCTATCCTGAATCCGCCCTTCAACCGGCATAACGGCCGTCAGGGGAGAGCCGCAGGCGCACTCTGTCTTCTGAAGTATATCGTCCAGACGCAACCGCACAACAGCCTGTGTGCGGCGGAGAAGATCGGTCACAATGGGCCTGAAGCGCGTCTCGTCCAGCCAATCGGCTTCAACCCTGAAGCTGTCCTCATTTAGATGCAGGGTGCCCAGTTGACAGGGAGCCCCCAAAAAGCCCTCGGTCGCCTGATAAATGGGGTCAGGCCTTATACCAAGCCGCTGTGTAATAAACGCGCGTTCAATCTCATTAAGGGTTTCCGCCCCATAGAAGACACGCTTCAGCGAAGGCTGGTGCCCCGCTTTCGCCAGAGCCAGTAAAACCTGTGAGGGTGCGATGACCAGATCAGGGGCAAAGGCTGCGATGGACTTCGCGCTATCTCTGCCCAAGGGAAAAAACCTGAGGTCGAGGCGGCCTGCCCTGTAGAGTTCATTTGGCGCACGCAGGCAAACAGCGACACGGCGCACCGAGAAAAGCTGCTTTGGTGAAAGCAATTTGGCCATGATCTGGCCGGTGTAGGCGGCCCGTTCTCTGGCAGAGGTGATGAACAGGCCCCGTTGCTGGCCTGAGGTGCCCGTCGAGAAACCGGCGCGGAGGTCGTGGGGCAGAGGATGCGTGCCGCCGTCTTCACTGGCCTGCGCCGCGTCAGCGGCGTTCTGTGAGGTCAATCCATAGCGATTATAGGCCTGAAAACGCGCGCGGAACGTGGTGACATCTATGATGGGCACATCTTCATAAGCGGTCTGCTGAAAATCCCTCAGGGCCTCATACCGGGCGAAGTCGGCCCGCAGCTTGCGCCACAGTTTCATCTGATGCCAGCTCAGATCCCTGCGCGTTCGGAACCGTTGACGCCATAAGGCCAGCAGATAGGCGGCATATTCATCCATGACCAAGCCATTTTTGCGCGGTGACCTCACAATGCGAGGGTATGATCTCCACCTGTGGCATCGCCGTCATGAGTTGGCCGAGGGCCGAAAGTGTCGCGCGGTAATTTGCGGTATCACCGAGCAGGGCTGTCGTTATGGCGGGTGGCGGAACCTTGTCGGCGATTGCCGAGATGGACCAGGCGGCATCACCAATGAAGAAAGCCTCAGGCCCGCTATGTGGACGCACCCACAATCCCCAGTGACCGGGGCAATGGCCTTTGAGCTGAACGGCAAACAGCGTACCATCGCCTAACAGGTCCTTGCCGGACGTAAAGGGCCCCAGTTGTAACGCTTGCGGCGGCATATCCTCAAGAAAGATGGCGCGATCATCAATAGTATCAGGGACAAGCGCGTCTAAAAGACCCTGCCGCACCCGGCCAAAGCGGCTTCCCTGACGCATCTTCTCAAGACCTTCCCGGGCACAGAAGATACGCGCCGCCGGAAGTTCCCTGAGTCCGGCGATGTGATCGCCATGGAAGTGTGACACGAACACACCCGCAATGTCTTGCATCGCCAGACCAAGACCTGCCAGTTGCACCTCAAGGCTTTCGGTTTCATCATAGCGCACCGGTGTCATCAGACGGTACAAGCGTTCGGGGAAGGCCTCGGTGGCGGTAAAAAAGCGGCGATGATAGCCAGTGTCGAAAAGTATCGGGCCGAACCTCTCATGAAGAATAAGCCCAACCAGCGCGGGAAAATCGACGGGGCAGACATGCCCGCCCTGTCGTGCCATGATTTCCGGATGGCGGCAGGCGCCAACGCGCAGGAGGTGCCAGCGCTTAACAGACCCGCGCTTAACAGACATGGGCTTTCCTCGCCAATTGCATTGCCGTTTCTACCGCGTCATATTGCGGCGCATAATCCAGCCGTTGCCGCGCCTTGGTCAGATCAAAGGTCTGAGAAAAACTGATCGCTGCCAGACCATAGACCGTCAGGGGCGGTTCGGGCCTGCCCGGAAGCCGCTTGCAGACCCGCTCAGACAGTGCCGCAACGGCTCTCAAAACGTCGTAAGGCAGGTGAGTAAACTGCACGTTTTTGCCCATAGCACCGGCAAGGCGCCCAACCATATCGTGCACGCAAATCGGCGCACCGCCAGATATATTGATCACTTCACCCGATAAGGCTTCCGCGCGGTCATAAGCGGCCATAAGCGCAGCCACG
>JBCEBX010000263.1:0-3308 GCA_039206455.1 Asticcacaulis sp. | reverse complement strand
AGGATCATCTCGATTACCATCAGACGATGGAGGCCTATCGTCAGGCCAAGCTGCGTTTGTTTGAGCAATTGCTGCCGCGCGGGCGCACGGCGGTGCTGAATGCCGATGCCGAAGGGTTTAATGCCTTTGCGGCGTCGTCCATATTGTCGGGGCTCAATGTCGCCAGCGTCGGTGAGCGCGGTCAGTTCCTGACCCTGACTGAGCGTCGTCTGACGGCCGATGGCCAGATTCTGACGCTCGCGTTTCAGGGGCGGTCGTTTGAAGTGAAGCTGCCGCTGGCCGGTCTGTTTCAGGCCTCAAACGTACTGGTGGCGGCGGGCCTGTGTCTGGCGACCGGTGAAAAGGTCGATGAGGTGGTGGGCGCGCTTGAGCACCTTAAGGGGGCACGCGGCCGTCTTGAACGGGTAGGGGCGAACCGTCACGGGGCTGAAGTCTATGTTGACTATGCCCATACGCCTGATGGTCTGGAGACGGTGCTGAAGGCGCTGCGGCCGCATACAAAGGGGCGGCTGGTATGCGTGTTTGGCTGTGGCGGTGATCGGGATCGGGGCAAGCGTCCACAGATGGGGGCCATTGCCGAAAAGTGGGCGGATCGCGTCTTTGTGACTGACGATAACCCGCGCTCGGAAGAACCGGCGCAGATCCGTATGGAAATCCTGAAAGGGCTTGCCGGCACACAGTCGTCAAACCTTATGGAGATAGGCGACCGGCGGCAGGCGATCTTTGAGGCGGTTGACGGTTTGCAGGCCGGAGACGTGCTGGTGGTCGCCGGAAAAGGCCATGAGCAGGGCCAGATAATCGGTACGCAGGTCTTGCCTTTTGATGATGTCAGTGTAGTGGTCGAGGCCCTCGGGAACCCGTAACGGATTAGGCATGCGTAATACACTGTGGACAGGACGCGAACTGAAGGACGCCATGGGCGGCACCTATGTCGGCCTGTCGGGCGACGGGGTGTTAGCGGCCTCTGACGTGACGTTTGACAGCCGTCAGGTGAAATCCGGCGATATCTTCTTTGCCCTGAGTGGTGAGCGCGACGGTCACGACTTCGTTGCCGATGCCTTTAAACGTGGCGCGGTTCTGGCGGTGACCAAACGTCCGGTCGCGGGCGGGCCATGTCTTCTGGTGCCGGATGTGTTTCAGGCGCTTTATGATCTGGCGGCCTTTGCCCGCGAGCGTAATCCGTCTGAAAAGCGTGGCGCGGTGACAGGTTCGGTCGGCAAGACCACCGTGACCCAGATGGTCATGGCGGCGATTGCCATGGCCGGTCGGGCGCACGGGCCGGTCAAAAGCTTCAATAATCATATTGGTGTGCCCCTGACCCTGGCACGCATGCCCGCCGAAACCGAGCGGGCGGTCATCGAGATCGGCATGAACCATGCCGGTGAGATTGAGCCTCTGTCGAATCTTGTCAGACCCGATGCGGTGATCATCACCAATGTCGGGCCGGTGCATACGGAAAACTTCGACGATGGCGAAGCCGGTGTCATGAAGGCCAAGGCGGAAATCTTTGAAGGCCTTAAGCTCAACGGGCTGGCTATTCTGAATGCCGACGATAAATGGTTTGCGGAACTGAGTGAGCGCGCCGACGAAGCCGGTGCGGTCATTGCTGCGTTCGGGGAAAAGGACGGGGTGGACGCCCAGCTTCTGGAGCATCGCATTGAAGACGGGCGCGGCCATATCCGGGCGCGTTTCCGTGATCAGGAGGTGGCCTTTTCTCTGGCGGCGACGGGTAAACACCATGCGGTCAATGCCATGGCGGTATTGCTGATGTGTGAAGCCTTAGGGGTTGAACTGACGATCACGCTTCTGGCGCTTGAGGCGTTTCAGGCGCTGGACGGGCGCGGCAAGACTCACGTCCTGAGCCGGGCTGACGGCAGGGTCAGACTGATTGACGAAAGCTATAACGCCAATCCGGTGTCGATGACCGCGACCATGCGGGCCCTTGGCGCGATGGAAACGACAGAAAACGTCCGCCGTATTGCCGTGCTGACCGATATGCTGGAGCTTGGGGTCGATGAGGCGCGCCTGCATGCGGGGCTGGCGTCGGTTATTGCGGATAACCACATCGATAAGGTGTATCTGGCAGGGCCACTGATGAAATATTTGTGGGAGACCTTGCCAGAATCCCGCAGAGGGGGTTATGCCGATAAGGCTGAAGACCTGATTGCGCCGCTGAACGCGGATCTTAAGGCGGGTGACGTGGTGCTGGTCAAAGGCTCCAACGGATCACACGCCAGCCGGATCGTGGCGGGGCTTCTGGCGCACAGTTCATAATGTCAATTTTCAAGGTTTAAGCGGCCGATGTTCTATCTGTTGTACGATCAACTTTCAGGACAGGAACATAACTGGCCGCTGATCAACCTGCTGAAGTATCAGACCGTGCGTGTCGGTCTGGCGCTGGTGACGGCCTATATTGTTGCCGTCGCCATGGGCAGCCGGTTCATCCGCTGGATGCGCTCGAAGCAGGGGCGGGGTCAGCCTATCCGCACTGATGGGCCGGAAAGCCACCTCCTGACCAAAAAGGGCACCCCAACCATGGGGGGGCTGATGATTCTGGCCGGTATTTTGGTGGCCACGCTTCTTTGGGCGGATTTGCGCAGCCCGACCATCTGGGTGGTTCTGGGTGTGACCATGAGCTTTGGTGTGCTGGGGTTCATCGATGACTATGCCAAGGTGACCAAACAAACATCGGCGGGGCTTTCGGGGTCACAGAAGCTTATTGCGCAGTTCATTATCGCGGGTGTGGCGGTGGCGGTTCTGGTGTTTCTGGCGCCGCAATCACCGAATTCGGCAAATCTGAGTACCTCGCTCGCTTTCCCGTTTTTCAAGAACGTGCTGCTGAATTTTGGCCTGTTCTATCTGGTGTTTGGGGCTGTGGTCATTGTCGGTGCGTCCAATGCCGTGAACCTGACGGACGGGCTTGACGGGCTGGCGATTGTGCCGGTGATGATTGCGGCGGGTACGTTTGGTATCATTGCCTATGCGGTCGGTAACTACGTCTTTGCCAACTATCTCAATGTGCACTTTGTGCCGGGGTCGGGTGAAGTGGCCATTTTCTGCGCCTCGATCATTGGTGGGGGCATGGGCTTTTTGTGGTACAATGCGCCACCGGCGAAGATTTTCATGGGCGATACCGGGTCTCTGGCGCTGGGGGGCGGTCTGGGGGCTGTGGCGGTCGCTACCAAGCACGAGATCGTTCTGGCAATTGTCGGTGGCCTGTTTGTGGTCGAAGCCCTGTCGGTGATGATCCAGATCGGTTATTTCAAGCTGACGGGCAAGCGAGTATTCCTGATGGCCCCGATCCATCA
>JBCEBX010000262.1:3208-13303 GCA_039206455.1 Asticcacaulis sp. | reverse complement strand
ACCACGGCATCATAGGCCAGACCTGCGGCATCGGAACCGGTTTTGCGGCCAAAGAAATCTGCCCCGGCCCGCTCGGCCCAGACCTTGAGTTGTTCGACCGCTGCGGCGCGGAAGGTGTCACAGGCGACGATCATCACCTTTGCCTTTTGCGCCGTCAGGCGGGCGGCGATTTTACCCAGTGTGGTGGTCTTGCCCGAGCCATTCACACCAACGAACAGGACGACATAGGGCTTGGGGCCGGACAGGGGATCGAAAATATCTTCGCGGCCCTTGAGTTCCTCGGCGATGATCTCGGCCAGCGCCGTTTTGACCGACACATCATCGGTTGAGGCAAATTTGCGCTCGGCCAGTTTCGCGGCAATAGAAGCGGCAATCTGTGGGCCGAAATCGCTTTCGACCAGCATGTCCTCAAGTTCTTCGAGAGCAGCAGCATCAATGGTCTTATTGGCGGTAAAGACGCTGACGACCGAGTCGCTGATCTGGTTCGAGGTTTTGGAAAGCCCCTGTGTCAGGCGGGAAAACCAGCCCTGTTTTTTATTATCAGTCATTTCTGTGTTCCGTCAGGCCCGTACCGCGTGCGCCCGCTTACCGTCATGGCCCGTAATCTGCAAAGGCGCAAGTCCGCCGATAGTGGCTTCGCCTTCAAAGAGGATTTCGGTAAAATCAGGCGCACGGGCGAAACCGGCCTTTTCGATAATCGCTTCGACGGTGCGACCGACCTGAAGATCAAGGTGACGGATAAGGGCTTCTGTGCCCTTGGCCCTCAGGCGTTCAGCGCGGGATTTGATCAGCGGGCGCGGATGCTGGGGCATTTTCGCAGCGGGCGTTTGCGGGCGCGGGCTGAAGGGGAAGACATGTAGGAAACTGAGGCCGCACTCATCCACCAGATCGAGCGTATTTTGAAAATGTTCTTCGGTCTCGGTCGGAAAACCGGCAATGATGTCGGCGCCATAGGCAATATCGGGGCGCAAATCACGCACGGTCTTTGCCAGATTGATGGCATCGGCCCTGAGGTGGCGACGCTTCATGCGCTTTAAGATCAGGTCATCGCCATGTTGCAGCGAAAGGTGCAGATAGGGCGCGAGGCGCTCTTCTTCGGCGAAGGCGCGCAGAAGCACATCATCGATTTCGGCGGCGTCAATCGACGACAAACGCAGGCGTTTTAAATCCGGCACATGCTTCAGGATGCGTGTCACCAGATGGCCAAGCTGAGGCGTGCCGGGCAGATCCTGTCCCCATGAGGTCAGGTCAACGCCGGTCAGGACGACTTCGTTATAGCCTTCAGCCACCAGACGCGAAATCTGGCCTACAACATCCCCCGAAGCGGCTGAGCGCGAATTGCCGCGTCCATAGGGGATGATGCAGAAGGTGCAGCGGTGATCACAGCCATTCTGCACCTCAACATAGGCGCGGGCGCGATCTTTCAGGCCATCTATCAGGTGCCCGGCGGTTTCGCGCACCGAGAAAATATCATTGACGACGATGCGGGCGCTGTCGGGTGAAAGGGCATAGGCCCCCTTGGTCGATTTATCACCGTTGCCGATGATGAAATCGACCTCGCCCATATTGGCGAAGGTATCGGGATCGGTCTGGGCGGCGCAGCCGGTGACGATAAGGCGCGCGTCCGGGTTTTCCTTACGCGCACGACGAATGGCCTGACGCGCCTGACGCACGGCCTCGTTGGTCACGGCGCAGGTGTTGAAGATGATCGCGCCATCAAGGCCATCGCCCGCAGCGGTTTTTCGGATCAGTTCGGATTCGTAACTGTTCAGACGGCAACCGAAGGTGACGACCTCAACGCCGGTTTGCAGGCCGATGGGTGTTTCCGGCGGTTCGGCCGATACCGCTTCTTCGTGTACATGTGGCGTACCGTCAGCCATTGAGCTGGCCTTCAAATTCAAGGGCGACGGGGCCGGTCATGATGACATGATCGTCGGAGCGCCACAGAATATGCAAAGGTCCGCCGTCCATGATGACATGGGCGTGGCGGTCGGTCAGACCACGACGCGCAGCGGCCACAAGCGTCGCACAGGCACCGGTGCCGCAGGCCTTGGTGATACCGGCCCCGCGTTCCCAGACCCGCATGCGGATGGTATTGCGGTCAATAATTTGCGCGAATTCGACGTTCACACCTTCCGGGAACAGGGGATGATGTTCGATCAGGCTGCCGGTGCGTTCGACATTGACGGAAGCAATGTCATCGACAAAGAACACCACATGCGGATTGCCCATACTGACGGCGACCGGCGTGTGATAGAGCGGCGCATCAATCGGCCCGACCTGAAGTTCAAGCCGTTCAGTGTTCATTTCCTCAGACAGAGGAATCTGCGACCAGTCAAGGCGCGGCTTACCCATATCGACGCTGGCGATGCCGTCAGCGGCGCTGGTTTCCAGCATACGGGCGGTGGTGGCCCCGCCAAGCGTGTCGATCTTAAGCTCTGCGTTCGGCTGATCCTTGTCTAGGACCCACGTCACGCAGCGCAGAGCATTGCCGCAGGTTTCCACCGTTGAGCCGTCAGAATTCCACACGCGCATAAAGGCGTCATTGCCGTCCGCGGCCTCAATGGAGATGAGCTGGTCAAAGCCTACGCCACCGTCACGTTTACCCCATGCCCGCACCTGATCAGGGGTGGGGCTGAAGCCGGTCTGGCGGGCATCGACGACAACGAAATCATTGCCGAGGCCATTCATCTTAAGGAAGGGGCGTGTCATGGGCGTCTATATAGTCGCAAACGTGGGTAAAATGTAGGCTTTTGTAAAATTTCCGGTTAAGGGGAGAGCATCGCGTTATTTTTGTTACGGAGCTTTCCCATGCCCAAAGGTTATATCATCGCGCAATCGCGTGTCACCGACCCTGAATCCTTTGCCAAATATGTCGAAGGCACCAAGCCTGCGGCGGAAAAGCACGGCATGCGCCCGGTGGCCCGTGGCGGGCGTTCGCAGGTGCTTGAAGGGCGTGGTCATGCCCGTGTAACGGTCCTTGAGTTTGATTCCTACGAGGACGCTCTGGCCTATTATAATTCACCGGAATATCAGGCCGCGCGCGAGCATCGTCTGAATGCGGCCGAGTTTGACATGGTGGTTGTCGAAGGCGTTTGATTTTCCTCTCCTCCCTATGCCGCAGGCATGGGGAGGTGGATTTTTAGCGACAGCTAAAAAGACGGAGGGGTGTTTTCCTTTTCTTCAAACAAGAGACCCTCCCGTCACTTTGCGCTCGCAAAGCGCCACCCTCTCGCAAAGCAGGAGGGAGAGATTACATAGGCTTATCCGCCTGAACCGCCTCATAAAGCGGTTCAAGGGTTTCGGGCAGGACGGGCCCGGTGATCTTGTCGATCACGGTGCCGTCCTTAGCCACGACAAAGGTTTCCGGCACGCCTGAGATGCCGAGATCAAGCCCCATATCGCCGTTTTCGTCACTGAGGACGCGGGCATAGGGGTTTTGATAGCGGTTAAGGTAACCCAGTCCCGCTTCGGGGGTGTCCTTATAGTTGATGCCGATAATCACCACGCCGCGTTCTTGTAAATCGACCAGATAGGGGTGTTCGGCCAGACAGGGCGTACACCATGAGGCGAAGATATTGACCAGTATGGGCTGATCATACTGGGCGGCGAGGTCGCGCAGGCTCTGGCCTGAGCCATCCTGAAGATCGGTCAGGACGCGTTCCGGCAGGGCCTTGCCAACCTGAGCGCGCGGGGCAAATTCGGCAGGTTTGTTGAAATTATACCAGCCCAGTATGCCCAGCAATGTCACCAGCACGATGATCGGGAGAAACAGCCACAAACGTTTCACGGCTGGCGGCTTTCGTCCTGAAGCGCATTCAGCTTGCGCTTTTGTGCCCGGTGGGCGGCAACCGAGGCGACGGTCAGGGCGATCAGGGTTAGGGCCGTGGCACCGTAAGATCCCCACACGTAAACGACATATTTGCCCATATCGAGATCAAGCATCAGTTGCCCTCCTCGGCGAAGCTTAAGCGGGCGCGTAAGGCCCTGTAACGGCGGGCCATAAGCTCGGTATCAATACGCACCAGCCACAGCCAGACGAACAACAGTTTGAACGCCAGCGCCATAACCAGCAGCGGCCACAGCATATCCGGTGCGATACTTGGCCCGTCGGCGCGGATCACCGATGCCCCCTGATGCAGGGTGTTCCACCAGTCGACGGAAAACTTTATGATCGGCAGATTGACCAGCCCGATCATGGCCAGAATGGCGGTGGATTTGGCAGCGCGGGTTTCATCTTCGATGGCCGCATGCAGGGCCATATAGCCGATATAAAATAAAAACAGCACCAGAACCGAGGTCATGCGTCCGTCCCATTCCCACCATGTCCCCCACATCGGGCGTCCCCAAAGGGAGCCGGTCAGAAGCGACAGGGCGGTGAAAGCGGCGCCAATCGGGGCGGCGGCCTTGGCGGCGACATCGGCCAGCGAATGACGCCAGATCAGGCCGAAGAAACTGGCGATCCCCATGATCAGGTAAACGGCCATGGCCATCCAGGCGGCGGGCACGTGCATATACATGATGCGCACCGTGTCACCCTGCTGGTAATCCTCAGGCGAGGCAAAACACAGATATAGCCCCCACACAAACATCAGTGCCGCCGCCACACCAATATAGGGGCGGATCGGCGTGAAAATGCGCGAGAAGCGCTCAGGGTTTGCCAGCCAGCTGATCATAGGGGTGACATAATTCCTCAGGGGCTAATCCACAAGTCTTAGTTAGGGGCGCTGCGTAATGCCGCACCTTGTATTCAGTTAAGCGCGCTGCGCAAGGCCGCACCGGTCGCTATCGGGCACAGGGCCAGAGCAAACAGGCTATAGGCCCCCAGCAGACCAAGCGCCTGAGTGATGGGGGCGCCGGTCAGGTAGGCCTGCATCAATCCGGCACCAAAGATCACCGGCGGTACGTAGAAAGGCAAGACGAGAAGGGCAATCAGTACGCCCCCCTTGCGGCTGCCGAGGCTTAAGGAGGCCCCGACGCCGCCAATCAGGGCAAAACTTAAGGAGCCAAGTACGGCAGCCACAAGGCTCAGGCCCGCCGCCTCGGCAGGTGCGCCCAATATGATCATGACCATTGGCGTCAGAAGGGCCAGTATCAGGCCGGTGCCGATCCACTGCGCCAGACATTTGATCAGGGCAATGGCCTCGAGCGGCAGCTTGCCGCCACGCAGAATGTCGAACAGACCGTCTTCATAGTCACGCTCAAACAGGCGTTCCAGAGACAAAAGCGAGGCCAGAGCCAGAGACAACCATGTCAGGCCGGGGGCGACGCGGGCTAGCACTTGCGTTTCAGGCCCGAGGCTTAAGGGGATCATGGCCATCAGGGTCAGATAGAATCCGACGGCTAAGATAGGGCCGCCGCCGCGCGACCATGACAGGCCGATATCGCGTTTCAGAAGGGCGAGCGCGGCTTTCATTTACATATTCTCCGTGCGCAGCGGTGGCATGCCCCCTCCGTCGCGGACTTACGCCGCGACACCTCCCCCGCTGTGCAGGGGAGGATGAAGCTATTAAGCGCCTTAAGCATTTTCCATCTCCTCAAGCGAGGGGCGGGTCAGGTGCAGGGCGCGAGTGTTAAACGGCAGGGGGTCGTGGACGGCGCAGACCATAATGCCACAGCTAGACAGGTGCGCCTGCATGATGTCGACCATCAGGGCGCGGTGGGCGGTGTCGAGCGGTGACAAGACCTCATCCAGAAGCCAGATGGGACGCGGCACCATCAGAAGACGCGCCAGAGACACGCGCTTGCGCTGGCCAGCGGAGAGCATGCGGGTTTCAAGATCCAGAAGCGGGCCAAGACGCAACCGCGCAATGGCTTCGCGCAGGCTTAAATCTGTTCCTCCAAGGTAATCACAATGAAATTGCAGTTCCTGATCAACCCGGCGCGCGGGATTTAACGCTTCGGCATGCCCCAGATAGTGAGAATAGTTCTCAAGTATATTGACGCCATCAAGTTGCGAGTCATTTTCAACTAGCTGAATACTACCGCGATGAGGGGGTATGAATCCGGCCAGACACCGTAGAAACGTGGTTTTTCCGACACCGTTTGCCCCGGTGAGACTGATGGCGTCGCCACTGTTTGCCGTCAGGTTTACGTTAGAAACCAACAGCTTGTGGCCCTTTTTCAGGGCGATGTCTTGGACGTTCAGGCTCAGGGTCATGATTTAAGCTAATCCGAAGTGTGCGGCCCGCATAGACTATTAATAACAACAAGGGTAGAACAGCCGAAGTTCCTTACGTTCGGGGTATCTGCGCACCAATGTGAACCCTGTGTTGTTCATAAGGGTTGCGCGAACCGGAACGCCAACAAGGCCCGCTGGGGGTTTTGGTGAGGACCGCATAACAGAAGGAAGATGATAATGTCATCTGTCGATAGCTTTCAGTCGAAATCAGACCTCAAGGTCGGCCGCAAAACCTACACCTTTTATGATCTTAAGGCCGCTGAAGCCAACGGTCTGACGGGCATATCGCAATTGCCCGCCTCTTTGAAGGTGCTTCTGGAAAATCTTCTGCGCAACGAAGACGGCGTTTCGGTCACCAAGGCCGATATTCAGGCGCTGGCCAACTGGGTCAATAACAAAGGCGCGGTTGAGCACGAAATCGCTTTCCGTCCCGCCCGCGTGCTGATGCAGGACTTTACCGGCGTGCCCGCTGTGGTCGATCTGGCGGCGATGCGCGACGCCATGGTCAAGCTGGGGGCTGATCCGGCCAAGATTAATCCGCTCAATCCGGTTGATCTGGTTATCGACCATTCGGTGATGATTGACTATTTCGGTACGAAAGACGCGTTCGGCAAGAACGTTGACCGTGAATATGAGCGCAATATCGAACGCTATAAGTTCCTGCGCTGGGGCTCATCGGCGTTTAACAATTTCCGTGTTGTCCCTCCGGGCACCGGCATCTGCCACCAGGTGAACCTTGAGTATCTGGCGCAAACCGTGTGGACCAATGTTGCCGGTGGCAAGACAGTGGCCTATCCGGATACGGTTGTCGGTACGGATTCGCACACCACCATGATCAACGGCCTGTCGGTTCTGGGCTGGGGCGTCGGCGGCATCGAAGCCGAAGCCGCTATGCTCGGCCAGCCGATCCCGATGCTGATCCCTGAAGTAATCGGTTTCAAGCTGACGGGTAAGCTGCCCGAAGGGGCGACGGCGACCGATCTGGTTCTGACCATCACGCAGGCCCTGCGCACTAAAGGCGTGGTGGGCCAGGTGGTTGAATTCTTTGGTGAAGGCCTTCTGAGCCTGACGCTTGAGGATCAGGCGACCATTGCCAATATGGCCCCTGAATATGGCGCGACCTGCGGCTTCTTCCCGGTATCGAAGGCGACGGTCGACTATCTTAAGGCTACCAATCGTGAAAATGCCCGTGTGGCGCTGGTGGAAGCCTATGCCAAGGCGCAGGGCCTGTGGCTCGATACGGAAAATGATCCGGTGTTCACTGATACGCTTGAGCTTGATCTGTCGACCGTTGTGTCGTCTCTGGCAGGCCCCAAGCGTCCACAGGATCGCGTGCTGCTGACCGAAGCGGCGTCGGCCTTTGGTGCGTCACTGGCCGGTGAGTTTGGCAAGGCCGGTGAAGGCGACAAGCGCGTTGCCGTTGCCGGAACCGACTATAGCGTCAGCCACGGCGATGTGGTGATCGCGGCCATTACCTCTTGCACCAATACATCTAACCCGTCGGTGCTGATTGCGGCCGGTCTGGTGGCGCGTAAGGCCCGTGCGCTGGGTCTGAAGTCTAAGCCATGGGTCAAGACATCGCTGGCGCCAGGTTCTCAGGTGGTGACCGACTATCTCGATGCGGCGGGTCTGACCGAAGACCTTAATGCGCTTGGGTTCAACCTGACCGGCTATGGCTGCACGACCTGTATCGGTAATTCCGGCCCGTTGCCCGAAGCCGTATCGGCGGCGATCAACGAAGGTGATCTGGTGGCGGCGTCTGTGCTGTCGGGCAACCGTAACTTTGAGGGCCGTATCAATCCGGACGTGCGCGCCAACTATCTGGCGTCTCCGCCGCTGGTGGTCGCCTATGCCATTGCCGGTTCGATGAACATCAATCTGTCGGTGGATATTCTCGGGACCGACAAGGAAGGCAATCCGGTCTATCTGAAGGACATCTGGCCATCGAATGCCGAAATTGCCGAGATTCAGCGCACTTCGGTGACCAATGACAAGTTCAAGGCACGTTACGCCGATGTCTTCAAGGGCGACAAGCTGTGGCAGGCCATCAAGGTCAGCGGCGGTCAAACCTATGACTGGGACGCAAGCTCGACCTATGTGGCCAACCCGCCCTATTTCGAGGGCATGACCATGACGCCCGAGCGCGTGACCGACATTGTCGAGGCCCGTGTCCTGGGTATTTTTGGTGACTCGATCACCACCGACCATATTTCGCCTGCCGGTGCCATCAAGACCAATTCACCTGCGGGTCAGTGGTTGTCTGAGCATGGCGTTGAGCCGTCTGAGTTTAATTCCTACGGTTCGCGTCGTGGCCACCATGAAGTGATGGTGCGTGGCACCTTCGCCAATATCCGTATTCGTAACCGCATGACGCCGGAAATCGAAGGCGGGGTGACCAAACACTTCCCTTCGGGCGACGTCATGCCGATCTATGACGCGGCCATGCGTTACAAGTCCGAAGGCCGTAATCTGGTGATCTTTGCCGGTAAGGAATATGGCACCGGTTCGTCACGCGACTGGGCGGCCAAGGGCACGACGCTTCAGGGCGTGCGTGCGGTGATCGCCGAATCCTTTGAGCGTATCCACCGCTCGAACCTTGTCGGCATGGGCGTTCTGCCATTGCAGTTCAAGGTCGATGGCTGGCACAAGCTGGGTCTGACGGGGGAGGAAATCGTCACTATCCGTGGCCTTGAGAGCGTTCAGCCGCGTCAGGAACTGATTGTTGAGCTGTTCCGCGCTTCGGACGGCAAGGTAGCCCGCTTCCCGGTACGGTGCCGCATCGATACGCCGACGGAACTGGAATACTTCCGTAATGGCGGTGTCATGCCCTATGTGCTGCGTAATCTGGCGCGCTAAAGGCTTCACTTGACGACGGGGCGTGAGGTTGTAGGTTTCAGGTCAAATGACTACGGAACCCATCAGCTTCACGCCCCGTTTTAATGCCGCTGCCCGTATATCGGCGCGACGTATCGGGCGTGAGCAGCAGCCGCTTCTGATCATAGATGATGTGCTGGAAAACCCGCAGGACATGGTCGCCTTCGCAGCGTCAGCGCCGTTTGAAGCGCCCGTCAGGTCGGCCTATCCCGGACTGAATGCGACCGCCCCCGTGCGCTATGGACAGGCGCTGGCCGAAGCCCTGCGGCCGCTCATGCATCAGGGATTCGGTTTGCCTCTTAAGGGGACGCTCAGGTTTTTCAGCTTCATGGGGCTGACGACCTTACGTCCTGAGGGGATGCAGCCGATACAACGCATTCCGCATTTTGATTCCCCCGATCCTTACCGGCTGGCGGTGGTGCATTATTTCTGTGCGCCCGCCTTTGGGGGCACCGGCTTTTTTCGTCATCAGGCCACCGGCTTCGAAACGGTCACCGAAGATCGTGTTGCCTTGTTCGACCAGCATGCGGGCCGAGAAGTGCGGCAGGGGGTGCCGGAAATTTATACCGGCCTGAAGACCCCCTATTATGAACCGCTGGATAAGGTGGATGCGGCGTTTAATCGGCTGGTTGTTTACCGCAACAATTGTTTTCACGCGGCCTTACTGGGGGGCGCGCCCTTAAGTGACGATCCACGAAAGGGCCGCCTGACGGTCAACAGTTTTATATCCGCTGAGGATTAAAGCGTTTTCCCAATAAGTGGCCCCACTTATTGGCTAAGAAAGAGCGAAAAAAGAAAAACCGCGAGACGTTCACACGTCCAACGGTTTTTTGGAATTCGGAGTGGGCGATGTAGGACTCGCACCTACAGCTAAACCATCGGGAAAACTGCAACTTGTATCAGGCGGCGCAGCAGAAAGCGCAGCACTTGATCCTGGCTTGGCAATTGTCGTTGCCGCTTGGCCGCTGCTGAGCGCCTATGCTAAGTCCATCATCGTCCGGATCGCTCGTAAGACGGCAAATCGTCAGCAGTCCAAATAG
>JBCEBX010000262.1:0-3198 GCA_039206455.1 Asticcacaulis sp. | reverse complement strand
CACTTATTGGATAAGAAAGAGCGAAAAAATAAAAACCGAGAGTAAAATTCCAATTCAATTTGAATGGAATTTGCTCTGGTGGCGCGGCACCATCATGCCGAGGCCGCGCAAAGCCGCGCCGATCAGTAAAACCGCCAGACCAGCCTCGGCCTGAAGCTCATAGCGGCCCAGATGGCCACTGACCGGATCGGCCAGTGACATGCCGTCGTTCAGTGCGCCCACAATGACATAAAGCAGGATAAGCGGCGCGGTCATCAGGGCCCCGCCCATGATCATCAGTGTACGCGACGTGAATTTGAACCGGCTCATAGCTTTCAGTCCTTCCTGTGCTTTTGTTTAATCCGGTTGGCGACGAAAGGCGTTTCGTCCCGCCGCCAACCGGCCCCCGATACCGGAGCCTCCCTCCGGCCTGATGTGACCTAAGCGCTTTATCACGGAGGTGAACCATGATATGAACGCCGTTCACAATTCTGATGTAGCGCAGTAATGAACATTGTTCAATATTAAAAATGAACGACGTTCAAATTATTTTATGAGGCCTGACCATGACCCTATCGGCTATTGCAAAACGCAGGCAGGCGCAGCTTGAGGCCCTGATAGATGCCGCAGAGGCGCGGATCATTGCGGAGGGCGTCGCAAGCCTTAAGGCGCGCGATCTCGCCTCTGACATTGGCGTGGCGCTGGGCGGGCTTTATAATATTGTTGAAGACATGGACATGCTGCTGCTCAAGGTGGCGCAGCGTACCATGGAGCGTCTGGATGCTGCCCTGGAGGCCGGGGCGGCCAGTGTAGTGGCGGATACGCCTCGGGCAGCGATTACGCAACTGGTGGCTATCGCCCATGCCTATTATGATTTTTCCCGTAACAACCTCAGGCTCTGGCGGGCGCTGTTCGAGATGCGCCTTAAAAACCCTGACCTGCCGGAATGGAACCGTCAGGCGCAGCTTGGTCTGTTCCGGCACATGAACGCCCCGCTGGCGCATTTGCGGCCTGAGGCGGACGAGGCGGCCCGCACGCTGACGGCGCGCACTCTGTTTGCTGCCGTACATGGTGTGGTCGTCATTGGCCTTGAGGAGCGTTTGATTGCGGTGCCCGCGGCAGCCATGAAGCAGCAGATTGAATGGCTGGTGCGCGCAGCGTGCGAGGGGTTTGTTTCGCCGGCCTGAATTTTGACGCAGTCGTCAAATAAAGACTGAAATATTAAAAAAGCCCGATGCGAACAAACGTCTGCATCGGGCTTTTTCTTATAAAAGGCGTTTCCTCCCCGAAACGCCGGAACTGACTTCGCTCTCTCTGGGGAAGTTCCGTTCTCCTGAGGCCGACAAAACCGTTTTTTTATGATGGTGTCAACGGCTTTTATTGCTTTATGTCAAAATTATGTAGCGGGACTATCAGGTGTGTCAAAAACGCCTCAGGCACCGGCGTTATTTGACATCGATGTCAGGCGGTTTGTGTGATTTTTCTCAGGTGTGCAATGGCTTCGGTGCGTGGCAGGGTTACCTGTCCCGGACGGCCTTCGCGCCATTCCTTGTTATCGCTGATCTGGCTGGCCAGTTCGCGCCCCAGATCGAGATCCTTTATGGTCACTGTGCCATTCGCCAGTTCATCGCCCCCCAGCATGACGGCGGCGGGTGAGAAGCGACGGTCGGCATATTTCATCTGGGCCTTCATGCCTGAGCGACCGAGATAGACCTCGGCAGGGATGCCTGCGGCACGGATTTCGGCGGCGAGTTTGAAATAGTCGCCCATGTCCGATTCGGAAAAGGCGATGATGACCACGGGGCCGCGTACCGGTCTGACCGCGCCGGTTTCCGCGAGCGCCAGCGCTGCTGCCAGACGCGAGACACCAAACGAGAAGCCGGTGGCCGGAACCTGCTGGCCGGTAAAGCGGGCCACCAGATCGTCATAGCGGCCACCGCCGCCGACCGAACCAAAGGCTACCGGACGGCCCTTTTCATCGCGGGTTTCCAGCAGAAGCTCTGCCTCGAACACGGGGCCGGTATAGTATTCCAGACCGCGCACGATGGAGGGATCGAAAATCGCCTGAGACTCATCGACCCCCAGACCGTTCAGGGCTGTAGAGATACGCGACAGGTCTTCGAGACCGGCCTGACCTTCGGGGGAGTTGGCGAGCACAGCCGCCAGATTGTTCAGCACAGTGGCGCGGTCGGCCTGAGAGCCTTCGGGGGTGCGGCCGGCGGCGACGAAGCTCAGGACGGCGGCAGCGGCGGCGTCATTGAGGCCTGCGCCCTTGGTGAAATCGCCCGATTCGTCCTTACGGCCTGCGCCGAGCAGAAGCTGAACCCCTGTGAGGCCCAGACGGTCAAGCTTATCGATGGCGCGCAGGACCCCAAGCTGTTGGGCCGGTGTGCTGACGCCGAGCGACGACAAAAGGCCATTGAGCAGTTTGCGGTTATTGATCTTGAGGACGGTCGGCAGGTCATTGGCCTTGAAACCGGCCACCGCCAGCGCGATGATTTCGGCATCGGCTTCGGGGCGGTCGCTGCCGACGGTATCGGCATCACACTGCATGAATTCGCGCAGACGACCGGGGCCGGGCTTTTCATTGCGCCACACAGGGCCGAACGCATAGCGACGGAAGGGCTTGGGCAGACCGTCCCAGTTCTGGGCAGCAAAGCGTGCCAGAGGGGCGGTGTGGTCGTAGCGCAGGGCCATCCACTGTTCGTCATCGTCCTGCTGGGCGAAAACACCAACGTTCGGACGGTCGGCATCGGGCAGGAACTTGCCCAACGCATCGGCATATTCAAACGCCGGTGTTTGCAGGGCCTCAAAGCCAAAGTCTTCATAGACCTTAGACACATTGGCGATCAGGCGGCGCTCAATGGCGATTTCATGGGCGCGTTTATCGGCAAACCCACGCGGTGAACGGGCTTCGGGGCGGAAATCGGCGATTGAGGTGTCTGTATTTTCGGTCATAAGCGGCGATTAGACCAAAGTGCGGGAACTGACAAGACTTTAGGGTGTGGTGTGCGTTGGCGGGGGCAGCAAGAAACCCCACCACCCCTTTGCTTGCGCAAAGCGGTCCCCCTCCCCATCACAGATGGGGAGGAGTGAAAGGAAGCCGGTTCGTAAAGCGTTCTGCCGTCTCTTAACCCTTTGTTGGCTGAAAACTTGCATAAGGGAGACAAGGGGCCTGAACCGGAGATAAGCTGTTTTGGTACGTGTAAGTCTATTTGC
>JBCEBX010000261.1:7870-13318 GCA_039206455.1 Asticcacaulis sp. | reverse complement strand
AAATCATCAGCGCCGGTCATATCAAGCTGGTGGAAACCTTTGCCGAAGATCTGGCTCAGGCAATCCTTGACGAAGCGGGTGTAAAGCGCGTGCATATCCGTGTCTCCAAACCCGAAGCCCTGAATGATGCCGATAAGGCTGGTTGTGCCGTTACCTTCGAGAAGGATCAATAAGCCGTGACGAAACGTAAGCTCGACCCCCGCCTCATTCCTTTTGTCAATTACGGCCTGTTGTTCTTTTTTCTGGCCACCGCCGGGTTCAGCGCCGTTCTGGCGATTACGCTGGTTTATCTGTTTCAGGATGACGCGAACGATCTGACGCGGGATCATTTCACGTTTCAGAAACGCACCTTCTGGATCGGTATTCCTGTGTTGCTGATTACGGTCTTAAGCTTCCGTTTCGGCCTGCCCTATATGGGCTATGCGCTTGGTGCGGTTCTGTTCTTCTGGTCGATTGGTCGCAGCGTTGTCGGGGCCAACCACCTGTACCGCAATCGCCCCTACCCGACCCCCGAAAGCTATCTGGTCTGAGCCAGCACCGCTTTAAGTGCTGCAACCACCCGCGCCGGATCATCATCCGTCATATCGGGAAACAGCGGCAGCGAAAGGGTGCGCCGATAGAACGCATCTGCGCCGGTTAAGGCGCGCTGACCCATCTGACGCTCAACCCAGAAGGGCTGACGATGCACCGGCACATAATGCACCTGTGTGCCGATACCCTGTTTACGTAAACCGGCCATGACCGCCGTTCGCGTCAGGCCTAAGGCCGCATAATCGATGCTGACCGCCATCAGATGAAACGCGGCCTCACAGCCCTCGGCCTCAGGCGCATGCGTTAGGGGTAATCCGGCCTCAGCAAACAGATCACGATACAACCCGACCAGTTGCCGCCGCCGCTGTACAAAGCCCCCAAGCTTCGCCAGTTGCGCCACCCCCAGCGCACAGTTGATATCCGGCAGGCGGTAATTATAGCCCAGCGCCTGCATCTCATAGACCCACGATCCGTTGTCATCGCCGTCACCAAAGCCAAGTCCCGTAAACTGGTCGGCCTGCCGCTCAAGCCCGTGACTGCGTAACTGCCGCAACCGCATCGCCAGCTTAGGGTCGTTGGTGGTGATCGCCCCACCCTCACCGGTCGTCAGGGTCTTAACCGGATGAAACGAGAAACAGGCCATGTCCGACGCCACACCAGAGCCGACCGCCCCTTGCGGGCCGTGTGATCCCAGCGCATGGCAGGCATCTTCGATAATAAAGGCGCGCTCTCCGGCACAGATTTCGGCCATCAGCGACAGATCAACGGTTCGTCCGGCATAGTGCACCGGAATGACACCGGCAAAACGATAGCCCTCAAGCCCTTTCACGACCGCCAGCGCCTCAAGGAAGCTTTCCTCGGTCATCAGCCCGGTATCGGGATCGACATCGGCAAACACCACCTGCGCCCCGCAAAAGGCCACCGCATTGGCCGTCGCGACAAAGGTAAGGGACGGGACAATCACCACATCCTCAGGCGTCAGGTTTTGTGACAAGACCGCCAGATGCAGGGCCGCTGTGCCATTGGCCACGGCGACCGCCTCACTGGCCCCGACGGTTTGGGCCAGTTCACGCTCAAACCGCTCAACCCATGGCCCTGTCGTCAGAAAATCCGACCTCAGGGCCTCAATGACATGATCTATGTCGCTCTGATCAATCGACTGGCGGCCATAGGGCAAAAAAGCGTCCGCCATCGCCCTATTCCAGATAGGCAGGCATGAGACGCCTGATACCTTCGGCATCCAGTCGTTCCGTGTTCAGATCGCTGGCATAGGCGAAGCCTTCGTCGACCTTGCGCACGCCCTTTAGGGTTTCGACCTTTGCGCGGGGATATTCATGCAGGATCGGCTCGATCAGATAACGATCCTCAAGCTCCCAGGTGGTGCGGGCATCATCGGCGCTGATCATGGCCTCATGCAGCTTTTCGCCGGGACGAATACCGATAATTTTCTGGTTGAGATCAGGGGCCATGGCCGTGGCCAGATCGGTCACCAGTGTCGCCGGAATCTTCGGCACAAACACTTCGCCGCCGCGCATGATCTCAAGACTTGAGAGGACGAAATTGACACCCTGACTCAAGGATATCCAGAACCGCGTCATGCGCGGATCGGTGATCGGCAGCGCCTCGGCACCACTGGCAATCAGCTTCTGGAAAAACGGCACGACCGAACCACGCGAGCCTACGACATTGCCATAGCGCACCACGGAAAAGCGCGTACCGATATCGCCCGACAGATTATTGGCCGCCGAGAAAATCTTGTCCGAAGCCAGCTTGGTTGCGCCATAGAGATTGACCGGCGAACAGGCCTTGTCGGTCGACAGCGCCACAACCTTTTGCACCCCGTTTTGCAGACAGGCCCAGACGACATTTTCCGCCCCGTTAATATTGGTGGCAATGCATTCCGACGGGTTATATTCCGCCGCAGGCACCTGCTTGAGCGCGGCCCCATGTATCACAATATCGGTGCCTCGAAAGGCCATGACCAGTCTTTGGCGGTCGCGCACATCGCCAATGAAAAACCGTAAACGCGCCATTTGTTCCGGCGTGAACTGTGCCTCAAGTTCGGCGCGCATTTCATACTGCTTAAGCTCATCACGCGAGAAGATAATGACCTTTTTGGGGGCATAGTCCGTCAGCAAGGTCTGCACCATGCGTTTGCCAAACGATCCGGTGCCACCGGTAATCAGCACCACCTTATCCTTTACCGGATCGGTGTGCGGGGCAAAGGTGCGTAAAAGGGCTTCGGTCATGAATACTCTGGCGGATTAAGCGGGTCTGTGGGCGGATGGTGAGCCTAGCCGCTAAATGAAAGGTTAACGTGATTCCTTCCGCCGGATATCCCGCAAAGCTTCGGGGATAAGCACCCACGGCTCAAGGAAATAACGCTGAAACAGCCGTTTGGGGTATTTGAAAAAGCGCAGAAGACACTCAACGCCAAAGCGTCCGGCCCAGCGCGGCGGCGTATAGGTCGCGCCCGCCTCATAATCAAAGGCCCCGCCGACCGGCAGGATAGCGCAGTCAGGCAGTGCCTCCAGATTATTCAGAATCCACAGTTCCTGCCGGGGCATCCCCATACCCACGAGCAATATATCCGGCTTTTTTGCCGCAATATCCGCCAGAACGGCTGCATTTTCTGGCCCCGACATATCAAAATAGCCGTGCCGGACCTCAAGTTGCGCCTCAGGGTGACGCGATAAAATCGCCTGCCTTGCCGGTTCGGCATGTTCCGGCGCGCCCCCGAGGTGATAGACCCGCCAGCCCTTGGCTGTGGCCCGACGCCAGAAATCTTCGCGGAAATCGAGATAGGTCGACCGGTGCGCCCGCGACACCTCGTGCCCCAGCGCCTTTGCCCAGGCAATCATTGGCGTTGAATCAATCTCAATCAGATCAGCGCGAGCGTAAAAGGCGCGCATATCGGCCCGCCGCTTATAGAAATAGAGACTGTGCAGATTGTGATTGGCGATAATCGCCTGTTTTTTCTGCGCCACGGTTTCGGACACAAAATCCAGCACCTGTTCAGGTGTCACGACATCGACCTCTGCCCCCAGCAGGGACAGGCGGTGCATAGATTCAGGGCGGCATGAGGTGTTCATGCCGCCCTTTTTAAGCTTAAATTGCTTTCAACCCCTTAATCCGATCAGGTGACCGGACGCAGGGTGATTTCCACGCGACGGTTCTTGGCGCGGCCATCGGCGGTCGAATTCGAAGCGATAGGCTGCTTTGAGCCCTGACCGGCCACGTAGATACGCTGTGAGGCGACGCCACGGTTCACCAGATAGGACGCTGTTGAATTAGCGCGATTTTCGGACAGAGGCTGGTTGATCGCATCGTTACCACTAGAGTCGGCGTGGCCAACAATATCAACATAGGTCGACGGATAACGGCTCAGAACATCGGCCACGTCATTCAGCACCGGATAGAAACGGGTGTCAATCGAGGCCGAATTGGTGGCAAAGGTCACATCGGACGGCAGGTTCAGAATGATATTGTCACCGTCACGGTTGACGTCAACGCCGGAACCGGCCAGTTCACGGCGCAGTTCAGCCTGTTGCTTGTCCATATACTGGCCAATGCCTGCACCGGCCAGCGCGCCAATACCGGCACCGATGACGGCGTTCTTACGGCCTTGCTCACCCTTGTTGGTGTTTGTCGCGTAGCCAAGACCGGCACCGGCAACCGCGCCGATAATGGCGTTGGTCTTGGTGTTGTCACGCACCACCTGACCGGTGTGCGGGTCGGTCGTCGTACAGGCGGCTGTCATAAGCGCGATGCCCGCCGCCGCAAAAAGAAATTTACGCATATGTGTTCTCCATAAAAATTGCAGCCCCCCGTCAGAATCAAAAATCTCTGCAGGGTCACAATGTCTTCAATATGCCTTCTAAGATGAACCTAAAATGAAGGCGATAAATAGCCAATGCTCACAAAATAAACACGGTATAAACAAACCATAAGGCCCTTATGGACCCCTTATTTAAACACGGGGTTTTTCGTCAATACGTTTGCAGCGCCAGACGGTTTGTGAATCCGGATTACCGGTAAGATAACCCCGCGCCAGCGCCCTGACCTTTTTCAGGTTATCCTCGAGGGCCTGAGCCTGCGCCGCATCATTGCCCGATGCACAGCGCAAAGCCCCAAGGGCGGTGCGTTGCGCCACATAGCTGCGATAGGAAGTCGCCTCAAGCCGGTAATCACTGCGTTTAAACGTCTGCCCGTCCTTCGACAGCTCAAGTTTCGCGGCCACGGGTTCCGAATCGGACACCGTATAGCGCAGTAAACTCCCGTCTCCCTGACGCTCATAGGGGGTGCGTCCGTTAACACAGGCACGCGAGCCATCGAATTCGAACTCAATTGGCCCGGCATCGCTCAGGGGTCTGTAGGAAGCGGCGACATCCACCTCACAACTGAGGCGCAGGGCCGTCGCAGGGTGCGTCACAATGGCTTCGGGCTTCGGCACCGTCAGACGCTTATAGATCGGACTTTCGCGGAACAAGAACCCAAGCGCCAGCAAGACCACCGCCGCCGCCAGCACCAGCCAGCCCCACGGGAAGGGCGGCTTGAAACGATGACGTTCATGCAGCGCTTTACGCAGGGTCAGTGGCGCGTCTTCAGTGTGCGGATGGCCGGGCACAGGCATATCGCCCCGCTCCCGATGATGGCGGCGCTGAATGATCAGCCAGATCAGAATCAGCACCAGCACCGACAAAAGCACCAGCGCCGCCAGTTGCAGTTGATCCATCAGGGCGTTCATCTGCTCGGCCTTGCGCTGCTCCTCAAGCCGCTTGAGCTGGGCCTCCTGAACAATCGCCAGTGCGCGGCTAAGGTCATCATCCTTGACGATCTCATCGGCGGTACGGGCATAGCAGGGATCGGTCGTCGTCAGGGGCTTGAGGCCTGCGGAGGACAGAAAGGTATTGAGTG
>JBCEBX010000261.1:0-7860 GCA_039206455.1 Asticcacaulis sp. | reverse complement strand
CCGCGACATGGGTAGCAACATACTGCCCGGCCGGCACATCCATATCGCCGGTTTCCGACAGGGTCGAAGCCGCTGACCAGGTATTGACGCCCACGACCTGACCGCACTCATCCAGAAGCGGCCCGCCGGAATTGCCCGGATTGATCGGAGCGGTATGAAACAGCGTATCCACACGGCTGCCGTCAGGATTGGTCGAGGCAAACAGGGCGATAGACCCCTGAGTGACATAGGCGTCCGCCGGTTCAAGCAGTTCTAACCCGCCACGCTTCAGAAGCCGGTCGGTTACCCCCGGATACCCCATGGCGACAATGCGCTGGTTTTTCTGCGGTGTCAGCGACAGGGTCAGGGGATCGATCTCAAGGCCATCGGCGCGCAGCAGCGCCAAATCACCCTCGACCCACTGACGGACAAGCTTGACCTGACGGTAGGGGCTGCGCGCATCCTTATGCGGGACAATATAGATTTCGGATGAGGTCGCTTCGGGCGGGGTTTCAATCACATGATAGTTAGTGACAATATAGCCGGGCGCGACGACGAAGCCTGAGCCCATGCCCACGGCCTCAAGCGGTACACCACCATAGCCACGATAAACCACCAGAACCCGCACCACTGCCTGTTCGGAATGTTTCAGCGCCTCGGTGGAATTGACCGGTTGCAGGGCCGGATCAAGGCCCTCGATGACCATATTGCCCGATGCGGGTTCATCCGGCAGGAACTGCGCCGACACCGGCAGAGCCATAAGCAGGGCAGACACAGCTAAGCACACCGCTGAAAGCAGGCTTATGGCACTTCGTCTATCCGAAATAATCCGTCTGTAACTGTCTATGTGGCCGCCCACGCGCCCAAACCCCTTGAACCGATATGCCGCCTATCTCAACTATGACCGGGCGGGCCATGCAACTAAAATCCACAGGGAAGCCTATATCAGACGCCATGTGTGATACAATTGCGCATATTGCATATCCGGACACATATCTGGCTGCGGCATAATAGCACCCTGACAGCCTTCTGGCTCATAAGCCGTTTTCATTTTGCCATGAATTTCGGATATACAAACCCGATCTTTCTCTGGTTCGGGTTCCCATGTCTGATACAGCTTTTTACGATAACGCGCCTTTGTCGACCGCATCGGCGATCACGCCTGTGCCGCTGTCGCTTTATCAGTCGGACAGGGCCGCCTTTGCGCAAACCCTTGGGGCCTCTTTTGAGCGTTACGGCTTTGCCATCCTGACCGGTCTGTTCGACAGCGAAGGCGCGGGGCTTGATAAGGCGCTGGTTGATAAGGCCTACGCTCAGACCCGGGCCTTTTTTGACCTGCCCGCAGCCACCAAGCACAAATATCACGAAGCCGGGCACGGCGGTGCGCGCGGCTACACACCTTTCGGCATCGAAACCGCCAAGGGCTATAAGGCCCACGACCTCAAGGAATTCTGGCATATGGGCCGCGACCTGCCCGAAGGTCACCCGTACCGCGACCATATGCGTGATAATCTGTGGCCCGAAGAGCTTCCTGCATTCAGACCGGCCCTTCAGGCGCTCTATGCGGCGCTGGATGATCTCGGTAAAAAAGTGCTTTCGGCCATCGCGCTTTACCTGAACCTCACACCTGACTTTTTTGACGATAAGGTGGCATTGGGCAATTCTGTGCTGCGCCTTTTGCACTACCCGCCGGTCACCGAGGCCGGTGAAAGTGTCCGCGCCGGTGCGCACGGGGACATCAATGCCATTACCCTGCTTATGGGGGCCGAGGAACCGGGCCTGCAACTGCTTGATCGTGACGGCACCTGGCTGCCAGTCACCCCGCCGGAAGGGGCTATTGTTATCAATATCGGTGACATGCTGTCACGCCTGACCAATCATGTTCTGCCGTCCACCATTCATCGCGTGGTTAATCCGGCAGAGGCACGACGCGGCTTTTCGCGTTATTCCATGCCTTTCTTTCTGCACTTTGAATCGCCTTACCTGATCGAGACGCTGGAAAACTGTGTGACGGCAGAGCGTCCGGATCAGTATACCGGTCAGTCCATCACGGCCTATGATTTCCTGATGCAAAGGCTGCGTGAGATCAAACTGGCCTGATAAAGCGGCACGGATTTCAGAAACCAATTCAGATTTTTCGTCTGTTTTTTCAAATTTTTTGTGGCGGCTTTTTGCCGTTAAGATTTGCACCTTGTCAGACAAGGTTTTTCCGGTCACGCCATTAATATGGGTTAATAATATGAAAACATTGATTTAACTCAAGATTATTCATTTTCATATATCACCGTTTTCATCCTGAAGAACATCTGGGAGTAAAAAGGTAATGAAAAAGACAATTCTGGTGGCCATGGTGGCTGGCTTCTCTATGGTTTCGGTGCAAGCATTTGCCGCTGAGTGCACCGACGAACAACAGGCCGAAGCGGGCATGGTTGCCGCTTCGATCAGCAAGAACGCGGTGTCAAAGGTTGTACCGGTCACCGGCAAGCAGATGGTCAACATCAGCGCCTGTGATGTGCGTGCGGGCACCTACTCCATTGAATACAAGTATAATTTCCTCGGGGCTGATGGCCTTTACTGGATCGAAGCCAATGCCCGTTTCGGTGCCGGTGGCTCGAATTCCTCGGTTAAGGTGACCAAGGCCAGCCCGAACATGGCCGCTGCTGAAGCCAAGGCTGGCGTCAAGCTGGCGTCCAACTAAACGCAATAAGACAACAGGCCGGAAAAACCGGCCAATCGTCAGGACTGAAAAAACCCTCCGGTTATTGCCGGAGGGTCTTTCTTTTTTGCACAACCGCTCTATCTTGTGTTCATGACACGTTCTTCTCTTCCCCCTCAGGGTGCGCAGGATTTCCCGACAGCCTTGTGGACCCCGCACCGGCCTGAACGCCCCGAAAAATCCGAAGGCGGCAAGCGCTTTGTGCTGCATTCGGCCTATGAGCCCGCCGGAGATCAGCCCGCTGCCATTACCGAGCTTGTGGCCGGTGTGCAGGCGCGTGAGCAGGATCAGGTGCTTTTAGGGGTAACGGGTTCGGGTAAGACCTTCACCATGGCCAAGGTCATTGAGGCCACCCAGCGTCCGGCGCTTATTCTGGCGCACAATAAGACACTGGCGGCGCAGCTCTATTCGGAATTCAAAGCCTTTTTTCCTGAAAATGCCGTCGAATATTTCGTTTCCTACTACGACTATTACCAGCCCGAAGCCTATGTGCCGCGCACCGATACCTATATCGAAAAAGACTCCTCGATAAACGAACAGATCGACCGGATGCGCCACGCCGCCACCCGCGCGGTGCTTGAGCGTGACGATGTCATCATTGTCGCCTCGGTGTCCTGCATCTACGGTATCGGTTCGGTCGAAACCTATACGGCCATGACTTTTGAGCTGAAGGTCGGTCAGATCATCGACGAGGCACAGTTACGGGCCGATCTGGTGGCGCTGCAATATAAGCGCAACGATCAGGCCTTTGAACGCGGCACCTTCCGCCGTCGCGGTGATGTTATCGAAATCTTTCCCGCCCACTACGAAGACCGTGCCTGGCGGGTGTCGCTGTTTGGGGATGAAATCGAGGCCCTGACCGAATTTGATCCGCTGACAGGTAAGAAAACCGCTGAACTGCAAGACCTCAAGGTCTATGCCGCCAGCCACTATGTCACGCCGCGCCCGACCTTGCGTCAGGCCATAGACCGCATCAAGGCGGAATTGCGCGTCCGGCTTGAGCAGTTACACGCCGAAGGCAAGCTTCTGGAGGCCCAGCGCCTTGAGCAACGCACGACCTTTGATCTTGAAATGCTTGAGGCCACAGGCGCCTGTGCGGGTATTGAAAACTATTCCCGCTATCTGACGGGACGTAATCCCGGTGATCCGCCGCCAACCTTCTTTGAGTATCTGCCGGAAAACGCCCTTCTGTTCGTCGATGAGAGCCATGTCACCGTGCCCCAGATCGGCGGCATGTACAGGGGCGACTTTGCGCGTAAATCCACCCTGTCCGAATATGGTTTCCGCCTGCCGTCCTGTCTGGATAACCGGCCCCTCAAGTTTGAGGAATGGGACGCCATGCGCCCGCAAACCGTTTCGGTATCGGCGACACCGGGCAAGTGGGAAATGGCGCAAACCGAAGGTGTCTTTACCGAACAGGTCATCCGCCCGACCGGCCTGATCGATCCGCCGGTCGAAATCCGCCCTGTATCGAAAGACGGGGCCAATCAGGTCGATGACGTCATTGCCGAGGTGCGTGACGTTGCCAGAAACGGCTATCGATCGCTGGTTACCGTCCTGACCAAGAAGATGGCGGAAAACCTGACCGACTATATGCACGAACAGGGCATTCGCGTGCGTTATATGCACTCGGATATTGAAACGCTTGAGCGCATTGAAATTATCCGCGACCTGCGTCTTGGGGCCTTTGATGTGCTGATTGGTATTAACCTGCTGCGCGAAGGGCTGGACATCCCCGAATGTGGCTTTGTTGCCATACTGGATGCCGACAAGGAAGGCTTCCTGCGCTCGGAAACCTCGCTCATTCAGACCATTGGCCGCGCCGCACGTAACGTTGATGGCCGCGTCATTCTCTATGCCGACAAGATGACCGGCTCGATGGAACGCGCTCTGGCGGAAACCGCCCGCCGCCGTGAAAAGCAACTGGCCTACAATGCCGAACACGGTATTACACCGGAATCGGTCAAGCGCGGCATCAGCGACATCCTTGATAGCCCTTACGAAAAGGCCGACCGGGTTCAGGTGCCGCTGGGGGTCGCCGCAGGCAAGGACGCCAAGCCGTTTCTGGGTTCCAACTTTCAGGCCACGCTCAAAGACCTTGAGAACCGCATGCGTGAGGCCGCGGGCAATCTTGAGTTCGAAGAAGCCGCGCGACTGCGCGACGAGGTTAAACGCCTCAAACTGCTGGATCTTGAATTTGCCAGAGATCAATTGGGCGGCGATTGACCGGTAACGCCTGCCGATGCCCCAGAGACACACCCTGTGGCATAAACACGCCATATTGATACGGATACGCGACAAAGGTGATGGATTTTTTATTCAGCCTGCGGCACCTTTGTCTATGTCTATACTGTGCATCAGGTCTGTAACCCGACCCAAAGTCGGCCAGCCCCTTATGCACCGGATCAGTTTTAGGGCAAGTTCAGGTGATCCACATGCGTAGTTCCAAGGTGCTTACGGCAAAGCCGGAAGTCATATCCGCATCTCATGCTTCTCCTGAGCACACGCCTTATGTGTACCTAGCGGACGGAGATGAAGCCATGAATGTCGTGCCTGTATCCATTCCCAACCATATGCCCAATGTCCAGTCGCTGGTGGAGGCCACTACGATTGCGCGTGAAAACCGCACCGAGCGGGTACACCGGCTTCAGGAAGAGGCGCGCTCACTGGCCCGCGAACAGATTGCCGAACTTGAGGTGCTGATTGATGCCACAGCGCGCATGGCTTTTGAAATTTCCGACGGGGGCGATGCCTATTCGGTAGGCGCACGCGAAGTCTGCCGCCGACTCGCCGATGAGTTGCCACGCACCCTCCAGACCCTTCAGATGGTCAGCCGTAAAAGCGTCTGATTGTCGCAAACCGCCCACAGAGGTCATAAATCGACTCGCACAACCGGCTTTTTTTCCTTACATATTTGCGCCGTCTACTGAAAAGGCGGCGCAGCTAGCGGAAAAGGGTATGTGCATGGTCATGGCCAGAGCAACTAATCGGGGCGCAAAGAGGCAGGGTTTGAAAGCCGCAACGACGCCCCTTATGCTTGCGGTGAGCGGCCTGTGGCTTATGGCCTGTTCGCCCAAAGCGCCCGAGCCGGAACCTGAGCCGGAACCGGCCCCCGCCCCTGTCGTGACCGCCCCGCCGAAACCGCCCGCTGAATTGCCCACCCGTTCGCCCGGCCTGTGGCAAATGACCCTGAGCGAAGAAGGCTCGGAAGATCAGGCGCGCACCATGCGCATCTGTACCAATGCTGATATGGAAAAGCAGTTAGGCATTACCGGCGAAGACCTGTCGGGGGACAAATGCGAACGCACCACCGTCAGCAAGCTTGAGGACGGTTCATGGGGCTTTCTGGCTGAATGTAATATGGGCACCGGCGGCCTGACCGAGATGTCGGGCAAGATTACCGGCGATTATACGCGCGATTACAGCATGACCTTGCGGTCGCAAACCTCCGGTGCCGCGGTTGAGCACATGAACCGCGTCGTTAATATGACCATCAAGGCCAAACGTCAAGGCCCCTGCCGTAAGGGGCAGGACGCCGGTGATGTGATCCTCTCGACCGGTGAGACCTTTAATCTGATTACGATTTCCGGCCAGTAGGCCAGACATAATGGAATTAAAAAACCCCGCTTCGTTATGAAGCGGGGTTTTTAGTTTAGGCAACGCTGGCCTGACGTTTGGCCTGAATGGCCAGTATTTCGTTCGGCATGACCTGAACGAAAGCGGCCAGTGTGTTTTCCCAATCATCCAGCAGCGCCTTGGCGCGTGGTGACTGTGTGACGGCCAGATGTTCGGCAATCAGGTCATACAGTTCGCCCTGATCGGCATCGGGCACGGCGCGCAAGGTGATGCCTTCGGGGTTGATGTGATGGCCCAGTGTGCCCTCCGGGTCCCAGATATAGGCGACCCCGCCGGTCATACCGGCACCGAAGTTACCGCCGACAGCCCCGAGGATGACCACCTTACCGCCAGTCATATATTCGCAGGCATTGGCCCCTGCGCCTTCGATGACCGTGGTGGCTCCTGAGTTACGCACGGCGAAGCGTTCGCCAACCGAACCGGCGATGAACAGCTTACCGGAGGTCGCGCCATACAGAATGGTGTTCCCCGCCAGTGCCTGCTTCTCCTGCCAGACACGCGGACGAATAACGATCTTCGCCCCCGACAGGCCCTTGCCGACATAGTCGTTGGATTCACCGATCAGGTCGATATGCAGCCCCTTGACGGCAAAGGCCCCAAGCGACTGACCGGCCGAACCGCGCAGTTGCAGCGTCAGATGACTGTCGGCCAGCTTATCGCCGAACTTGCGCACCAGCATCGACGAGGTACGCGTCCCCACGGCGCGCATGGTGTTGCGCACCTCATAGGTCAGGGACATCTTCTCACCGCGCTCGATCAGCGGGCCGGCATCCTTGACGATCTGGGCATCAAGCGTATCGGCCACTTCGTTGATTTCGTGCGCCAGCGTAACCGGTGCCGCCGGATCACGCTCGACACGCACCAGAAGCGGGTTGAGATCAAGATCATCGAGGTGCGCACCGCCACGCGATACCTGACGCAGCAGGTCAGTACGACCGACCGCCTCATCCAGCGACCGCAGGCCCATGGCCGCCAGAATTTCACGCACTTCTTCGGCGATGAAGGTGAACAGGTTGATGACCTTTTCCGGCGTACCGGTGAACTTGGCCCTGAGGCGCTCGTCCTGCACACAGACACCGACCGGACAGGTGTTTGACTGGCATTGACGCACCATCAGACAACCGACCGCGATCAGCGAGGTCGTGCCGATGCCGAATTCCTCAGCACCCAGCATGGCGGCGATAACGATGTCACGACCGGTCTTCATGCCGCCGTCAGAACGCAGGCGAATCTGACCGCGCAGGTTATTCAGCGTCAGCACCTGATGGGCTTCGGACAAACCGATTTCAAACGGCAGACCGGCGAACTTGATCGAGGTAAGCGGCGATGCCCCTGTCCCGCCAACATTGCCGGACACCAGAATGGCATCGGCCTTGGCCTTGGCGACACCGGCCGCGACCGCGCCGATACCCGACTGCGACACCAGCTTAACGGTGACACGGCAGTCAGGATTGATCTGCTTGATGTCATAGATAAGCTGCGCGAGGTCTTCGATCGAATAGATGTCGTGGTGCGGCGGCGGCGAGATC
>JBCEBX010000260.1:0-3334 GCA_039206455.1 Asticcacaulis sp. | reverse complement strand
GGCCCTGCACCAGAAGCGCCCGGATGCCCGCGCCATCATGCTGACCGGTTACGGCAATATTGCTACGGCGGTTGCCGCCGTGAAATCCGGCGCGGTCGATTACCTGTCCAAACCCGCCGATGCCGATGATGTCGTCAAGGCGCTTCTGGCCCTCGAAGACCATGCCCCCGAAGCGCCTGAAAACCCCATGTCCGCCGACCGCGTTCGCTGGGAGCACATTCAGCGCGTCTATGCCCTCTGTAACCACAATGTCTCGGAAACGGCGCGTCGTCTGAACATGCACCGCCGCACCCTGCAACGTATCCTCGCCAAGCGCGCCCCGAAATAAGAGTATTCTGAATATGTCATCTGTTCGTTTTGCCGTCACCGGCGCCAAGGGCCGCATGGGTCAGGCCGTCATCCGTGTCCTTAAGGAACGCGGCCTTGAGATCGTTGCCGAGATCGACAAGGACGATGCGCCCGATTTCAGTCAGGCCGATGCGATCATCGATTTCTCAACCCCCGCCGCCTCCTTAAGTATCGCTAAGGCCGCCGCTGCCGAAGGTGAAAAGCGCGGCAAGCCCCTGACCCATGTGATTGGCTCGACCGGCTTCATGCCGCAGGACGATGAGGCCCTGAACGTCCTGACCTCAAAGGTCGTCGTCATCCGCTCCGGCAACTATTCGCTGGGCGTCAATATCCTCATGGGTCTGGTGAAACAGGCGGCAGAAAAACTGTCGGTTAATGACTGGGACATCGAAGTGCTTGAGGCCCACCATAAACGTAAAGTCGATGCCCCGTCCGGCACCGCCCTGATGCTTGGCGAAGCCGCTGCCGCAGGCCGTGACGTCAACCTGCCGGACGTGAAGGTCGCCGGTCGCGACGGCCTGACCGGCCAGCGTGAAACCGGCACCATCGGTTTCTCGGTCATCCGTGGCGGTGGCATTGTCGGTGAGCACAGCGTGCTGTTTGCGTCTGAAGACGAGGTGATCACCCTGTCGCACTCAGCACGTGACCGCACCCTGTTTGCCCGCGGCGCGGTCGAGGCCGCCCTGTTTGGCGTCAAACAACCCGTCGGCCTGTACAATATGCAGGACGTCCTGGGTTTTTAGGCCGTTTGGACCTCAGCAACGTTTCTTCTCCCTCCTGCTTTGCGGGAGGGTGGCGCTTTGCGTAAGCAAAGTGACGGGAGGGTAGACACTTCCGACCGCTTCGCCGCCACCTGCCTTAAACCGGCTTTCGCTTCGACGTGAGGGAAATCGTATTCTTGATCACGCATAAAAAGCGAATGATCAGGAACGCCAATACAAACGTAACGACCACACGGATATGGGTTTCAATGGCCATGACATCTGGCCATACCGGCGTCAGACCATCGACCACCGGCCATAGCGCCACAACACCCAAACTCAAGACCGTCGCCAATAGCGCCTTAAGCGCATAGCCCGTTTTTCTGGCCTGAATAATTCCGATCAGCAGACTGATGAGCAGCACAGGCAACAGGCTCAACCCCATCAACGAGGCCCGAACCTGATCAACGATCACCCAGAAAATATCCGACATGCGCCCCTCCTGATCCTGACCCCGATCAGGAGTTTGCGTGTCTTTTGGACAATCGTAAAGAGCGCTTCTGTGGATGTGAGGCCACACCCAAAGCGTAAAATCAGCCGCGTCCGGTCGAGCCAAAACCGCCCGCGCCGCGTGCCGTGTCATCAAGGCTTTCGACCACGTCCCATTCGATACGGGCATGGCGGGCCACAACCATCTGAGCGATCCGGTCGCCGCGACGAATAACGAAATCGTCTTCCCCCAGATTTATCAGAATCACGCAAACCTCACCGCGATAGTCCGAATCCACCGTTCCCGGCGTATTGAGGCAAGTGATACCGTGCTTTAGCGCCAACCCCGAGCGCGGGCGCACCTGAATTTCAAAGCCCTGCGGCACGGCCATCTTAAGCCCCGTCGGCACCAGCGCCCGCCCGAAGGGCTTAAGCGTCAGCACCTCGCCCTCAGCAATAGCCGCCCTCAGATCAAGCCCCGCCGATCCCGACGTTTCATAGGCAGGCACAGGCAAATCAGCGGCATGGGGCAGACGCACAAGGCGGGCAGTATCAGTCATTTTTTATTTCCTAAACGGTTCAGGCAGATGCCCCAAATCGGGCGCCTATATAACGGATCAAATCTTCGGCCGCTTCACGCTTGGTCAGCAGCTTGGCATTGGTCGGGCCTGACTCGTCAATCAGGATCATATTGGTCGTGTCGCGCTCAAAGACATCTTTCGACACATCATTGGCCATGATGACATCGGCCCCTTTGGTGCGCAGCTTGGTGCGGCCATAGACCTCAACATTGCGCGTTTCCGCCGCAAAGCCTACCACCAGTGGCGGCCTTAAGGTTTCATGCTTGCCGACCGAAGCCAGAATGTCCGGGTTCTTGACAAGCGTAATCGTCAGCTCGCCGTCCTCACCCTTTTTCTGCTTGTCGCGGGCAATCTCCTTGGCGCGCCAGTCGCCGACCGCCGCCACGCCGATAAACACATCCGCAGGTAAGGCCTTATGCACCGCGTCATACATCTCCTGCGCCGTTTCAACATCCACCCGCTCAACCCCCGCTGGCGTCGGAATATTGACGGGGCCTGACACCAGAGTCACCTTAGCCCCCGCCTTCACCGCCGCCTCGGCAATGGCATAGCCCTGCTTGCCGCTTGAGCGATTGGTCACCCCGCGCACGGGATCGAGCGGCTCAAACGTCGGCCCCGCCGTGATCAGCATATGCCTACCTTTGAGCGGTTGCGCCTTAGGCTTCAAAGCCTCCTGAATGGCGGCAAAAATCGCTTCCGGCTCACTCATGCGCCCCAGACCATATTCGCCACAGGCCATATCGCCTTCATCGGGGCCGACAAACAAAACACCGTCGCGCTTAAGGGTCTCAAGATTGCGCTGCGTCGCCGCATGATGCCACATGCGCACATTCATCGCAGGTGCCATCAGCACCGGCTTATCGGTCGCCAGCAACAGCGTGGACGCCAGATCATCACTGAGGCCAGTCGCCAGCTTGGCCATCAAAGCCGCCGTCGCCGGTGCCACCACCACCAGTTCCGCCTGCCGCGACAAGGTAATATGCCCCATCTCCGCCTCGTCCGTCAGGTCAAACAGATCGGTATAGACCTTGTCACCGCTCAGCGATCCGGCGCTCAGGGGCGTGACAAATTCCTGTGCGGCTCTGGTCAGCACCACACGCACAGTCAGGCCGGCCTTACGGATCAGCCGGATAAGCTCCAGCGCCTTATAGGCGGCGATACCACCACCGACGATGAGCAATATACGCGGAGGACTTGCAACAGTCATGGATTACG
>JBCEBX010000259.1:0-3340 GCA_039206455.1 Asticcacaulis sp. | reverse complement strand
TAATAGCGACGGTACCCCCGGCATCGGCACAGCGCTGACTGATCCCCCTGAGCCCCTGCCCCGTCCCCTCCGCCGGCTGACTGTCCGGCAAAAGCCCCCGGCCATTATCGGCCCATTCGAGATAAAGCGTATTATTAGTGTGTTCCACACGCACCGTCACCTGCGTCGCCGCAGAATGGCGGATTGTATTCGAGACAATCTCCCTGAGGCCAGACAACAGGGCCTTTTGCCCCTGCGGCCCGATCAGGCTCGGCTCATCCGGCCACCCGTCCCACACAAACCCGATATCGGCAGCCTCAAGACGTTCGGCAGCCTCATGACGGGCCGAAGCCAGTATGTTCTCAAGCGGTGCCGGCACCGCCAGCATGGCCGTCGAAATAGCACGAATATCGGCCAAGGCCGCCTGAAATATGGGCCGAGTCCGCTCGTCAGCCACCACAAGACCGGACAGCAGGCGCGCCCCGACATCGTCATGCAGGTCCTGCGCCACCTTGCGCCGCTCTTCGGTCGCCCCGCGCTCATAGGCCTCACGGCTCGAGATGGCGCGGCTGACCAGCTCAAGCACATGCTTCATGAAGCGCAGGTGGGCAGGCGTAAACAGCCCTACGCCATATCGCGGCCGCGACAGGCTTAGGGCCTGGCCCTCAATGAGCGACGGCAAACGCATGACCTGCCCCTCACTGAGCATCTCCACTTCGGACAGGTGTAAAGGCACGACCTCAAGCTGTCGCGGCTGAAACAGGCTCTGGATCAGGCCCGACCAACGCTCGGCACGGGCTTCGGGAGACGGCGCATAGACAATCTCAAACACCGACGCAAACAAGGCCTGATCATCCGGCTGCTTCATGCGCACAAAGCGTCGCCACATATAGTCACGCAGGGGCAAATAACCGAAGGCGGTCAAAAGCACGGCAAAGGTCATGGCCGGTGCCTGCTCCATGTGGGCGACATAGACCAGCCCCGCATCCACCATGACTAAAACGACCGCCGCCACAACAAAGAACAGGGCACGAAAGGCCCAGTCAGATATTTCGAACAGACGGAAACGGCTGACAGCAAAGGCCAGCCCCATATAGATCAGGAGAAAACTGAGAAAAGCATAGGCCTCAAGCATGGCCGACAGATCCCCTGAGGCGGCATAGAGGGTGACAATAACCACCCAAAGACAGGTGCCGACCCCTATCGACATCCCAAGCCACAAAAGCGCAGCCCTGTGGGACGGTTCATGACGCGTAACATAGGCCTGAAGGGCCAGCAGACACAGGATACCAAGGGTTTCAATGCCATGAATAGCGTAGCTGCCACCGGGGATGCCCAGCAGGCGCAACTGATCGGCGGCAAAGAGCGGCACAAAGCTGGCCAGCATGACCCAGGCCCAGAACGGCCTGACCAATGGCTTCGGATAGATCAGTAACAGCGCCAGAATGGAGGAGCCAAACAACTGCGCCCCCGCATGGTTCAGGCTCATCAGCCCTCTCAGCCACTCCCCCTCTATCGCCAGAGGCCGCGCCCCGTATATAGCCAGCGGCAGGGCCGACATGGCCAGCCCCAGCGCATTGATAAACAGAAGCTGCGTGGCTTGGGCACCGGGCTTAAGCGCCCAGACCGTACCGCCGATAAAGAACACCAGAATGCCGGTTAAAAACGGTGCCCAGAAGGCGGGGGGCAATTGCGTCAGAGAGCGCGAGCCTGCCATCAGATTAACCGGTTCACCGTCCACGATGATCTTCAAATCACCGGCATTCAGCATGCGCTGATAGATGTCCTGACGCTCGATAAACCGGTCATAGGCGGCATAATCGGGCAGTGTATCCGGCTCATGCACCAGATCAGTCGTTTCTGGCATAAGACTGAGACCCGCGCCGGATATCAGGCCGACCTGACCGGAATACCCCTCACCGCGTGTATGAACCGCGCCATTATCAACATAAAAAACCCCACCGGTCGTGCGCAGGCTTAAAGCCCCCCACAAGGTCAGACCGATAATAAACGTCCCCAATAAGGCCACAATCCAGAGAGCGGCGTTATGCAGATTGATCGCAGTTGTTTTACGCTCTGCCCGAACAGCGAAAGTCACCTGATTACTCTTGTCTGAATGTCTTGGTTTACCGGCAGGCCCGCCCCACCCTTTTACATCTGAAAGAATAGCCCCAAATCAACGATTTTGCCAAACGACAAATCTTAGGACGCCTCAGATAAAAATCAGGCGCCAATGGCCTCTGACAGGGTGATTTTCAGGCTACCTAAGCACCGAACACGATAAATTTCCTGCCGATTGTGCAATTGGGGTTTTGACAGGCGGGCTTTCTGGTGGCAAGGGAGCCAAAGCAAATATATTTTCACCGAATTTCCAACGAGGACGATCCGTGGCTGACCCCGCCTTAGGCACCAAGCAGATTTGCCCGAACTGCACGGCAAAATTTTATGATTTGATGAAGCGTCCCGCACATTGCCCGAAATGTGCCTTTGAATTCGACCCCGAAGAGGCCCTGCGCACCCGCCGTACACGCGTGCGCCCTGCCGCGCCTGATGAATATAACGACGACGATACCGAAGATCAGGTCAAGGGTAAGGCTGCGGGTGATGAGGACGAGGACGACGAACCCGAAGTCACCGCACCGGAAATCGACGAAGTGGTCGCCGATGATCCGGTTCTGATCGACGAGGACGATGACGACCTTGATCCGGCTGATCCGGCCCGCGTCACCCCCGACAGCGTCGATATGGATATCGAAGATGCTGATCTGGTGGATGATGCTGACGACGACGACGTCCCCTTCCTTGAAGACGATGACGACGACAGCTTCGACGAAGAAATCGACGGCCTTCCCGGTGAAGGCGACGACGACAACTAATCTGAACAAAGGCCGCAGCATCCGCTGCGGTCTTTTTTTATGTCCTTTCAACGGTCACAGCCGCGTTCTTCACGGACCTGTGAAAAACTCGGGAAAAGGATGAAAAAGGGCTTGCAAGTCAATTTGGGCTGCACTAGAAGTCGCCACCTCAGGACGACACAAGGTTCTGATCCATCGAAAAGATGGGGCTATAGCTCAGTTGGTAGAGCGCTTGAATGGCATTCAAGAGGTCAGCGGTTCGACTCCGCTTAGCTCCACCATTTTCAAATTTTTCCGAAAATCTGCAAAATGGTTGGTTCAGTCATCAGACTGAGGCTATCCACACCCGCCCGTAACTGTCGCGCGGTTTGCGCTTGCGCCGACCTTCAAAACGCATTAACAGACAGCGCTCACGCACAGGCCCCTGTGGTGGAATTGGTAGACGCGCCGGATTCAAAATCCGGTACCGAGAGGTGTGTCGGTTCGAGTCCGACCGGGGGCACCAT
>JBCEBX010000258.1:0-13347 GCA_039206455.1 Asticcacaulis sp. | reverse complement strand
GGGTCAAATCCGATCGCGAAAGCCTTGAGCTGGCGATAAAAAAGAATCTGTTTTCCCGCGCCGCCAAAAAACAGGCAAAGGTGCCGGAAGGTCTTATCGATCAGGTACATAGTCTGTTGCGTCGCCGCATCCTTGAGCAGCTTGGCCTCGCCCGACGCGAAGGGCAACTGACGACGGGGTTTGAAAAAGTTGCGGCAATGCTTAAATCATCTGCACCACCCAAAGCGGCATGGCTGATTGAGGCGGTTGACGGGTCATCTGATGGCCGCAATAAGTTGCTATCCGTCGTATTTCCGCATCGGCCGGATGTAAATATCTGCGGAATCTTCAATAATGACGAATTGAGTTTGGCTTTAGGGCTGGAAAATGTCATACACGCAACCCTGATCGAAGGTCGGCGGTCACTGCGTGTCGGACGCGAATTACGTCGTATCAGTGGCTTTGAGCCCTTGTTCCCGCCGCAATGGCGGGAAAAGCCCTTTCATTAAGGCCTTAAAAGGACTATCAGGGCAGTTTCCATGCCCGACGGCCAGATGGTACGAAATTGGTAGAAGCGAAACGTAAAAGTTTCATAGGGAATAAGTAAGCAAGCTGAATGAGCGACGCGAAAGACGATAAGACGGACACCCAAAAGGGCGAAAACACACGGGCCCCGCTCACGCTTAAGCCCCGTGTCGGCGGAAATGTGTCCACCGGTACGGTGAAGCAAAGCTTCAGCCATGGCCGTTCGAAGACGGTGGTGGTCGAAACCAAGCGCCGCATAGGTACGCCTCCGGGTGCGCCGCGTCCCGGCGCAGATACCAATCTGGCACGTCCGAAACCTCAGGCCCCAGCCTCATCACAGCGCCCTCAGGGTCAGCAGGGTGGTGGTAACACCGGTGGTCTGCGTCAGGAAGAGCTTGAAGCCCGCCGCCGTGTTCTGGAACAGGCCCGTGCTGAGCAGGCCAAACAGGAACAGGCGCGTCGTGAAGCCGAAGCCCGTCGGGTAAAGGCCGCAGAAGAGGCCGCGCGCGCGGCACCGCCACCGGCGCCGGTTGCCAGCGAAAAACCTGAAGCCAAGGCTCCGGTTCCTGAAACCAAGGCACCCGAAGCCAAACCGGTTGAAGCAAAGCCTGTTGCGGCCGAAGCGCCGCGTCCGGCGGCCGCACCCGTGTCGGCCATTGAGCAGGCCTTGTCGCGTCCGGCGCAACGTGCGCCGCGTGAAGGGCATCGTGAAGGCTTCAACCGCGATAACCGCTCACAGGGTGATCGCCCGCAAGGCGACCGCCCCAGAAGCGACCATCCGCGCGGCGATCGTCCGCAAGGTGAGCGTTCCGGTGCGCCGCGTGGCGATCGTCCGCCGTTTAACCGCGACGGCAACCGCCCACAGGGTGACCGTCCGCCGTTTAACCGTGACCGTCCTCAGGGCGACCGTCCGCCGCGTCCAGCCGGTGAAACCGTACGCTATAGCGCCAACTCACCGCGCCCGCCACGCGTCGGGGCAGGGGTATCGGCCAATGCGCCGGCAACCCCCGAAGTTGATCGTATCCGCTCCTCGCGTGGTACAGCTTCGCCTGCGCCTAAAACGACCGATGTCAGAAGCCGTACGCTGGATGACGATGATGGTCGGGGCAATAAGAAGGGCCGCGCCGGTGCACCGGTTAAGGCCGTCTCACAAACCCGTGGTGAGCCCAAGCGTCGTGAAGGCCGCCTGACGCTTCAGGCGGTTGTCGGCAACGATGAGGATGCCGCCGAGCGCATGCGTTCGCTGGCCTCGGTGCGTCGTGCCCGTGAACGTGAACGTGAAAAACGCAAGGGTTCGCAAACCGAACAGGCCCGCGTGTCACGTGAAGTGGTTATTCCGGACGTTATCACGGTTCAGGAACTGTCGAACCGTATGGCCGTCCGCGCCGTGGACATCATCAAGCTTCTGATGAAGCAGGGCATGATGCTGAAAATCACGGATGTGATCGATACGGATACGGCGGAGCTGGTGGCCACTGAGTTTGGCCACGTTGTTAAGCGTGTATCTGAAGCCGACGTCGAAGAAGGCTTTATTGCCGCTGACGATCATGATGATGATACGGTTTCGCGTCCGCCGGTTGTGGCGGTCATGGGTCACGTTGACCATGGCAAGACATCACTTCTGGATGCCCTGCGCTCAACCGATAAGGCCGCCGGTGAAGCCGGTGGTATCACCCAGCATATCGGTGCCTATCAGGTACATGTGCCATCGGGTGAACGCGTTACCTTCCTTGATACTCCGGGTCACGCCGCCTTCTCGGCTATGCGGGCTCGCGGGGCCAATGTCACGGATATCGTGGTGCTGGTGGTGGCAGCGGATGACGGTGTCATGCCGCAGACGATCGAAGCCATCAACCATGCACGCGCCGCAAAGACGCCTATGATCGTAGCCGTCAACAAGATGGATAAGCCTGAGGCTGATCCGCAGCGTATCATCAATGAACTTCTGCAATATGAAGTGGTTGTTGAAGCGCTTGGCGGTGACACCCAGATCATCGAAGTATCGGCCAAGGCCCGTACGGGTCTTGACAGCCTGATCGAAGCTATCCTGCTTCAGGCCGAAGTGCTTGACCTTAAGGCCAACCCTGATCGTACCGCGGAAGGTACGGTTATTGAAGCCAAGCTGGATAAGGGACGTGGCCCTGTAGCCACCGTTCTGGTCAGCCGCGGTACCCTTAAGCGTGGTGATATCGTGGTTGCCGGTTCGTCATGGGGTCGTGTTCGCGCCCTTATCGATGAACGCAACGCACAGCTTAATGAGGCGGGTCCGTCACAGCCGGTCGAAATTCTGGGTCTGGATAATGCGCCTGATCCCGGCGATACCTTTGCCGTGGTGGAATCCGATGCCCGTGCGCGTGAGATTACGGAATACCGTACCCGCGTGCGTCGTGAAAAGATGATTGCACCGGTTGGTGTGTCCTTGTCGGATATGATGTCCAAGCTTCAGGACAAGAAGGTTCAGGAGTTGCAACTGATCGTCAAGTCTGACGTTCAGGGGTCGGCCGAAGCCATTGTCGGGTCGCTGGAAAAAGTCGGTAACGACGAAGTCCGTGCGCGCATCATTCACTCAGGTGCCGGTGCCATTACGGAATCGGACGTGCAACTGGCTAAGGGCTCAGGGGCACCGATCATCGGCTTTAACGTCCGTGCCAGCAAGCAGGCGCGTGATCTGGCTGAACGTGAAGGCGTGGAAATCCGTTACTATGCGATCATCTATGACCTGATCGACGACATCAAGGGCGTGCTTTCGGGTATGCTGTCGCCGATCCAGCGTGAAACCTTCCTCGGTAATGCCGAAATCCTTGAGGTGTTTGATATCACCAAGGTTGGCCGGGTTGCCGGTTGCCGGGTCACCGAAGGCCGTGTGCAGAAGGGTGCCCGCATCCGTATCCTGCGCGATGATGTGGTCATTCAGGAAATGGGCGTACTTTCGACGCTCAAGCGCTTTAAGGATGAAGTCAACGAAGTCGTGGTGGGTCAGGAATGCGGTATGGCATTCAATGGCTTCCAGGACATCAAGAAGGGCGACTTCATCGAATGCTTCACAGTCGAAGAAATCAAACGCACTCTGTAAGATAGTTTAGCCCGGCGAAAGCCGGGCTAAATGCTTTTATAGGGATAGGTAATGTCATGCGTGGGGGCCATGGACATATTAGCGCTATATCTCGATCCTGGTGATCCGTTTATATATTCGCTTATAGCTATACCCGTTATAGCCGTAATAGCCTATTCTCTGGAGGGCTGGCGCAGATATGTGGCCATAATAGCCTTCACGCTTTTACCAACGATTCTGTTCTTAGTGTTTGTGAGAGCTTTGCTTCCATGGTTGGTCTTTCAAGTTGATTTTTCAAAAACCACCTGGATATGGATGGGGTTGATCATTGTCCTCGCCTATAATCTATTCTGGCTCTTGCCAGCGTTCTTAGGATTTCTGTTGGGAAATCTGGCAATGTGGATGAAGCTTCACCAATCTAAATAAGCCTATTTCTTTCTGAAATTTTTGACTTTTCGCAAGATTTGCCTGTTATAGCTGGACGAAATTTTTGGAATGCGTTTATGCCTGACACGACCTTTTTTGATCCGTCTCATTATGTGTTGATTATCAAGTGCCCTGACACACGCGGTATCGTGGCGGCGGTGTCCGGTTATCTGAATGACAACGACATTTCGATTGTCGAATCCAATCAGTTCAATGACGCACAGGGCGGTAACATGTTCTATGTGCGGGTGGTCTTTAAGCAGGCCGGCCCGCGTATGCCGCCGATGGAAATCCTGCGCGAAGGCTTTAAGCCGATTGCGCATCGATTTGCCATGGATTGGGAAATCCATAATCTGTCGGTTAAGCCCCGCATTGTCATCGCTGTCTCAAAGTTCGGCCACTGCCTATATGAATTGCTGCATCGCTGGCGCGCTGGGCTTTTGCCTGCGGATATTGCCGCCGTTGTATCTAATCACGAAGACATGCGCTCTTTTGTGGAATGGAATGGCCTGCCCTATATCCACCTGCCGATTACCAAAGACACAAAGGCCGAACAGGAAGCGGCATTTCTTAAAATCCTTGAGGATCAGAAAGCTGACCTTCTGGTGCTGGCCCGCTATATGCAAATCCTGTCAGACGACTTCAGCGCTCGTGTCGCCGGCCGCTGCATCAATATCCACCACTCGTTCCTGCCCTCGTTCAAAGGAGCCAAGCCCTATCATCAGGCACATCAGCGTGGGGTAAAGATCATCGGGGCGACGGCGCACTATGTTACCGAAGACCTCGATGAAGGCCCGATTATCGAACAGGACGTACAGCGCGTGAATCACGGCCACACGCCTGAACAACTGGTGGCCATTGGTCAGGACATCGAAGCCCGTGTGCTGGCCCGCGCCGTCACCTGGCATGTCGAACGCCGTGTGATTATCAATGGCGGCAAGACGGTAGTCTTCTCCTAAGCCGCCAGATCGTCCATCTGCTTTTTAACCTCAGCAGAGGCACTGACGACTTCCGAAAACGTATGGCTGATGGTGCCAATGGACTCATTAATCTGGGTCACGGCACCAACGGCAGTCTGCATATCCGCACTGATACTGCCGGTAGCGGCGTTCTGCTGCTCAAGCGCACCGGCAACAGAGGCGACATTTTCCAGCACCGTATTCATGCCGCCGGAAATAAGGTTCAGCGCGTTGACGACTTCGGCGGTTATTTCCTGCATGCTGGCGATTTCATCAGCAATCTTGCGCGTTGAATCGGCGGCCTGATTGGCAAGGGACTTAACTTCGGAAGCGACGACGGCGAAGCCTTTACCCGCTTCACCGGCGCGGGCGGATTCTATGGTCGCATTAAGCGCCAGAAGGTTGATCTGGGCGGCAATGCCCTGAATGAGCGCCACGACATTGTTCATTGAGGTGGCAGAACTATTCAGAAGCCCTGCTGAGCTATTGGCCGTTTCGGCATATTTAAACACACCCTCGACACCGGACTTGGCATTGAACATGCTGTTGGAAATTTCACGAACACTTTGACTGAGTTCTTCCGATGCCGAAGCCACGGATTGAATAATGGCACCGGTTTCATCAGAGGCATGGCTGGCCTGACTGGCCATCGAATGGGCACCGGATATTTGTTCAATCAGTACGCCCAAAGACCGGTTAGCGGCTTCACTGCGCTGACGCCGATGCACGGCAGCTGTAATATCGACGGCAAACTTGACGACCTTCACCACAGCGCCGGTATCATCAAGGATCGGGTTATAGGTCGCCTGAATATAGAGTTCACGTCCGCCCTTGGCGAGGCGGCGATATTCACCGGCCTGATACTCACCCTTAGCGAGGTCGCTCCAGAAGCGCCTGTAAGCCTCATTCTGAATATAATCAGGATCGCAAAACAGACGGTGATGCTGACCTGCTATTTCCTGTAAACTGTAGCCCAGCGCATTCAGGAAATTGCCATTGGCCGTAAGGATATGCCCATCCGGTGTGAATTCAATAACCGCCTGAGCCTTGCTTATCGCGTTGATCTTACCTTCATAATCGAGATCCTTAAGGCGGGTTTCAGTAATATCACTGGCAAATTTAACGACTCTTATCACCTTGCCCTGTTTGTCAAGTATCGGATTATAGGTCGCCTGAAGCCATATCGGTTTCCGGTCTTGTCCGAAGCGTTTGAATATCCCTTCGGCAAATTCGCCATTCGATAAACGCTCCCAGAACCGCTGATAGTCAACGCTTTGGGTATATGTGGCATCGCAAAAAATGCGATGATGCTGGCCGACAATATCCTTAAGCGTGTAGCCTACGGTCTGAAGAAAGTTTGGATTGGCTGTAAGTATCTGCCCGTCAGGCGAAAAGGCGATTACAGCCTGTGACGCATTGAGGGCGGAAATAATGCCCTCATCGTCGGCTGAAGCGCTCTGTCTGGTTCCGAATATACCCATCGCACGTACCCCCGCAAAGACATAAACACAACCATAGATTTCATTACAAGGTCATAATTAAGTATTAATGCGATAGCTCACGGTTGATGCGATTTGCGAAATGGTACGTTAATCGTCAGGTAGGTCGCGGCCCGCCAGACCCATTCCAAAGGCCCATAGTAAAAATATCTGAACCAGACATGGGCAAAAAGCACCTGTAACCCGAAGGCGCCCAATCCGATTAATACCGCCTCGGATTGCGTCATGGTGGCATGAAGTCCCAATCCATAGCCGTAAAACACTGGCACAAAGATCAGCGACTGAAGGATGTAGAGGCTTAAGGTCATACGTCCGACCGGTGCAAGGACATTAAGCAGCTTACCCGCACCGCCGTAATAAAGCGCCGTGAACCCGAACATCAGTATGGCCATTACGGATATATCGAACAGGCTGCTTATGATGGCCCCAAACAGGATGCGGGGCATGAATATGGCGTCTGACGCAGGCATAAGCGCGATAAGTGGTTCACGTACGACATAAAGTCCGGCGGCGGCAATCAGGGCTGTCAGCAGACCATAGAGTCTGATTTTCCCAAAGATTTCCGGGCGGGCAAAAAAGCCAATACGCCCTAGGATCATACCGATCAGTGAAAGACCGAGTATCTGGCTCAGGCGACCGGACTCGTACATGAACAGCCACTTGAAGCCATGCCCATCCGTAATATTGGCGCTGAGGGTATCGGCGAAATTACCACTCAGATAAACTTCAGGTATGGCTTCAGACCAGAATTTGAGCGGCTGATTGGCCCACTCCGCTCCGGAGAGGCCGGCAACAATCTGAACGATCATCAGCGGTTGCAACAGGAAGAAGAGCGCGAATATCCATAACCACATATTTGATTTCACACGGTAAAAGGGAATGAGAAACAAACCCATGACCGCCAGCACTTCAAGCACATCACCGCGATACCACAGACAGTGCAGCAAACCCAAAGCCGCCAGCACGACAAGACGCCAGATGAAGCGTCCCGTAAAATCAACGCCTTTTTGTGCCGACCGATCCATGATGATGAAAAAACTGACGCCAAAACACAGGGCCAGAAGGGCAAAGGCCTTGCCTGCGAAAATCAGCCATACTGTATCGTGTATCATAAGCTGAAACGGGTCTTTGGTCGGGTTGGCCCAATAGAGCTCAAACAGTTCAGGCATATGAACGATAAACAAACCGAACAGCGCCAGACCCCGAAGGGCATCTAATCCCTCCATGCGTGGCGTGAAACCCATATGCGTCGTCACTCAAACCCCCTGTTATGTTTTTCTAAGGGCTAACACGGCTTAAGGGGTTTGACCATATTTCCTGAGGGGCACATCAAGGCGCATATATGTGCCGCAGCGCCACAACCATTCCAGCGGGCCGTAGTGATAGCGTTTAAACCACAGATGCGCGAACAGGAGCTGGGCCGTAAAGCCAATAATGGCCAGACCCAGAGCGGCGGTGGTGGTCATGTGCTGATAAAGACCGAGACCAAATCCGTAATAAAGCGGCACGAATATCAGCGACTGTCCGACGTAGAGGGTCAGGGTCATGCGCCCGAGCGGAGCCAGAAGGTTGAGGACGGCCTGCGCTCTGATCCACTGATAAAGCTCAATGAACCCAAGTACATAGAGCGCCATTACCAGATCGACTCGGTAAAGGGTCAGTATCGCCTCACGATAATGGGTGACAAAACGATGATCCGGTGTCGAATGGATCATATGCCTCAGACTGAGTTCATTGAGATACAACAGGCCGAGCGCCACGGCGCAGGCCAGCATAGCCGCGCGTCTTTGCAGGCTGAAGGCTTCGGGACGATGGAAAAAGCCGATGCGCCCCAGCACCAGACCGATGATAAACAGGCCGGTTATCTGGGTCACACGCCCCGATTCTAGCATATATATCCATTTGCGCTGCCATCCGCTGGTGGCATTATGGGCAATGACATCCCCCAGCGCGCCAGTGGCATAGACGCTTAGGGACTGAAATCGTATGTGCAAGGGAGCTGTATTGGCCGCTGGATCACTCATGGCGCGCCACAGCATAAAGACCAGATCAGGTTGCAACAGCAAAACACAGCCCAGAACCGTCAGTATGTTCGTTGGCAGGCGGTTGAGCAGCAGAAGCCCTATGCCTATCAGGGCCAGAACTTGCAGAATATCACCGATAAACAGTAAGCCGTGTACAAGGCCCAGACCACACAGCAAGGCCATGCGCCAGAGAAACCGTTTGCTGAAATCGACGCCTTTTTTGGCCTGACCGTCCATAATGATGAAAAAGCTCAGGCCAAACATCAGGGCAAAGATGGAATAGGCCTTACCCGACACCAATAGGTGCAGAAAGTCATGCAAGGCATTGCGATCCTTTACGAACCAGAACAGTTCATAATAGTCGATGACATGCAACAAAAACAGCCCCATCAGGGCGAAACCGCGCAGGGCATCGATCATCAGAAGGCGCGAGGCAGTCGGCATACAAAACCGTGACAGGCAGTGAAAAACGGCTCCCCATATCAGGGCGGCCTATTTAATGATAGAAAAAACGGCAAAAACGCCTATATGGAGCCCATGAAAAGAAACGATCATAAATCAGGCCGTGGCCAGAAGCCTGAAACGCTCGGCCCCACGCAACGTCAGCTGCGCGCCGGTGAACTGGTGCGCCATGCACTGGTGGAAATCCTCCGTGAAGAAGAGATTCACGACGATGACCTTAATGGTGTGTCAGTGACGGTCACCGAGGTGCGTTGCTCACCCGATCTGCGCCACGCCACCGTGTTTATCGAACCTCTGGGTGCGGGTCTCATTGCCTCTGAAAACAAGGAAGCGGCGGTGAAACCGGCAATTGAGGCCTTGAACCGTCACGCTAAATATCTGCGTGGCATATTGGGCCGTAATATCGATATGAAGTTCACACCGGCGCTACGTTTTCTGCATGACGAAAGCTTCAACGAAGCCTCGCGCATTGATGCCCTGCTGGCCCGCCCGGATGTGGCACGCGACCTGACGGCACCGGATTCTGAGGATGACGCCTGAGCATGGCGCGTAAAAAAAAAGGTGATCTGGTCAATGGCTGGGTGTGTCTTGATAAGCCGCACGGTTTAGGCTCAACTCAGGCGGTTTCACTGGTCAGGCGTCTGTTCAATGCACAAAAGGCCGGTCACGCCGGAACGCTTGATCCGCTGGCCTCAGGCATTTTGCCGATTGCCTTAGGCGAAGCGACCAAGACTGTCCCATATCTGATGGAAGCCGATAAGGTCTATCGCTTTAACGTCAGATGGGGTCTGCGCACGGAAACCTATGACCTTGAAGGTGAAGCGGTCGAGCAGAACGACCTGCGTCCGACCGAAGACGAGATCCGTGCCGTTTTGCCGCAATTTATCGGTGACATAGAACAGGCCCCGCCCGCCTTTTCGGCCATTAAGGTCGATGGCAGACGCGCCTATGATCTGGCGCGCGAAGGCGTACTGGTCGAACTGGAAACCCGTCCGGTCACGGTGCATGATCTCAGGCTGGAGCGTATCGTCAGTGTGGATGAAGCCGAGTTCGTGCTTCATTGTGGCAAGGGCACCTATGTACGCTCGATTGCCCGTGATCTGGCGCTGGAACTGGGGGTGCTGGGGGTGGTCAGCGTACTCAGACGCGAAGCGGTGGGCGCGTTTGATTTAAATTTATGCACAGGGGTGGAAAATCTGCAGGATTTGGTGCATAGAGACGCCGCTTACGAGGCTTTACTTGGGGTCGAGACAGCGCTGGACGACATCCCGGCCTTGCCTGTGACCCTTGATGAGGCTTCGCAGCTCAAACAGGGTCGTGACATTCCCCTGTCTTTTTCGCGTGTTGAGCAGGCGAACCAAACCCTTAAGGATCGTCGTGAGGCGGGCTTCAAAGAGTTTGAACGCACGCTCTGGGCGCAAGCAGACAGTAAGGTTGTGGCTCTGGGTGAATTGCGTCTGGATCGTTTTTACCCCACGCGCATTCTTAACCTTTAACCCTCCCGCAGGCCCGATCCGCAAGATCTGGCCGCGAAGAAAAGGAGACCCCGATGTCGATTACTGCCGAACGTAAGGCCGAATTGATCAAGACCCACGCCCGTTCCGAAGGGGACACCGGCGGGGCCGAAGTGCAGATCGCAATCCTCTCTGAGCGTATTGCTAACCTCACGGAACACTTCAAGGATCACAAGAAGGACAACCACTCACGTCGTGGCCTTCTGAAGCTGGTGTCGCAACGTCGCCGCCTGCTTGACTACCTCAAAAACACCGAAGCGACACGCTATCAGGCGATCATTGAGACCCTGGGTCTGCGTCGCTAAGTTTTGAGCTATCTTCAGGGCCTGAGACCTTCTCAGGCCCTGAAACTTATCTGATCCCTGCCTGAGGGAGGTTTCAGGCAAACTGATCCGGCAAACCGTTTGCCGGTGATAACGCGGGGCAAGGCACAAGGTGTTCGCCCCATTATAACGCCTTCTGGAATGGGCCAGCAGGTGAAAGAAAGACGAAAATGTTTGATATTAAAAGAAAAACCATTGACTGGGCTGGCCGTAAACTGACCCTCGAAACCGGTCGCATCGCGCGTCAGGCAGACGCTGCGGTTCTGGCGACCTATGGTGACACGATTGTGCTGGCGACGGTGGTCTATGCCCGTTCGCCCAAGCCCGGTCAGGATTTCTTCCCCCTGACGGTCAACTATCAGGAAAAGACCTTCGCTGCCGGTAAGATTCCGGGTGGCTATTTCAAGCGCGAAGGCCGTCCGTCAGAAAAGGAAACCCTGGTTTCCCGTCTGATCGACCGTCCGATCCGTCCGCTGTTCGTCAAGGGCTTCAAGAACGAAGTGCAGGTCGTTGTTACCGTGCTTCAGCATGACCTTGAGAACGATCCGGACATCCTCGGTCTGGTTGCCGCCTCTGCTGCCCTGACCCTGTCAGGTGTGCCGTTCATGGGCCCGATCGGTGCCGCCCGCGTGGCCGTCATCGAAGGCGAATATGTTCTGAACCCAACCCTTGATCAGACCAAAGAGTCCGATCTTGACCTGGTGGTGGCCGGTACACAGGACGCCCTGATGATGGTTGAATCCGAAGCCAAAGAGCTTACGGAAGAAAAAATGCTAGGCGCACTGGTGTTTGCCCATCAGGGTATGCAACCGGTTATCGATGCAATCATCGAACTGGCCGAACACGCCGCCAAAGAGCCTTTCGCTTTCGAAGCCGAAGATTTCTCGGACGTTGTCCTGAAAATCAAGGCGATTGTCGGCGACGATATCCGCGCTGCCTATAGCCACAAGGCAAAGGAAGAGCGCCGTAACGCCGTTGCTGCTGCCAAGGTTAAGGCCGGTCTGGCGCTGCTGAAGACCGAAGAAAACCCTGAAGGCGTAGACGCAACCATCTTTGGTTCGGCCTTCAAGGAATGTGAAGCCGACGTCCTGCGTCGTGACATCATCGATCATGGCCGCCGCGTTGATGGTCGTCCGGTCGATAAGGTACGTTCGATCCTCGGTGAAGTCGGTATTCTGCCGCGCACCCACGGGTCTGCCCTGTTTACGCGCGGTGAAACTCAGGCGCTGGTTGTTGCCACCCTCGGCACCGGCGACGATGAGCAGTTCATCGACGCGCTCGAAGGCACCTACAAGGAAAAGTTCCTGCTGCACTACAACTTCCCTCCGTACTCGGTAGGTGAAGCGGGCCGCATGGGCTCACCGGGTCGCCGCGAAATCGGTCACGGTAAGCTGGCCTGGCGTGCCGTACGTCCAATTCTTCCGGCCACGGAAGATTTCCCTTACACCATCCGCGTCGTTTCCGAGATCACGGAATCCAACGGCTCCAGCTCGATGGCGACCGTTTGTGGTACGTCTCTGGCCCTGATGGATGCTGGTGTGCCGCTTAAGCGTCCGGTTTCCGGCATCGCCATGGGCCTGATCCTCGAAAAGGACGGCTATGCGGTTCTGTCCGACATTCTCGGTGACGAAGATCACCTTGGCGACATGGACTTCAAGGTGGCCGGTACCGAAGTGGGTATCACCTCGCTTCAGATGGACATCAAGGTTCCGGGCATTACCGAAGAAATCATGCGCAAGGCACTGCATCAGGCCAACGAAGGCCGTCTGCATATCCTTGATGAAATGAACAAGGCTATCTCCGGTTCACGCGAAGAACTCGGCGAGTTTGCCCCCAAGATCGAAACCATCAAGATCGCGGTCGACAAGATCCGTGAAGTGATCGGTTCCGGCGGTAAGGTCATCCGCGAAATCGTCGAAAAGACCGGTGCCAAGATCGACATCGGTGAAGACGGTACAATCAAGATCGCCGCCTCGCTGCAAGCCAATATCGATGCCGCCCGCGACTGGATTAAGTCGATTGCTTCTGAACCCGAAGTTGGCGCCATCTATAAGGGCAAGGTCGTGAAGGTCGTCGATTTCGGCGCGTTCGTGAACTTCTTTGGTGCCAAGGACGGTCTGGTTCACATCTCGCAGATCAAGAACGAAAAGGTCGCCAAGACCTCGGACGTCCTGAACGAAGGCGACGAAGTGAAGGTGAAGTTCCTCGGCTTCGACGATCGTGGCAAGACCAAGCTCTCGATGAAGGTGGTCGATCAGGAAACGGGCGAAGACCTGACGGAAAAGCTGGCGGCTGAACGTGCCGCCCGCATTGAAGCCGGTGAAGAAGCGCCTGCGCCGGAAGGCAATGACGAAGGCGGCGAAAAGCGTGAACGCCGTCCGCGTCGTCCGCGCCGCGACTAATGGGGTGAAGGGGTCTTGAGACCCCTTCGTCTTATGATTTAAGAAAGCGATCCTTTATGGGGTCGCTTTTTTTATGGGTTAAAGGCGAGGGGTCACAACCCCTCGACCCCGAAACCAATCCGCGATAATCTGAGGGCATGATTACGATTATTGACCAAACCCTTGACCGTCCGGCAATAGTG
>JBCEBX010000257.1:0-3366 GCA_039206455.1 Asticcacaulis sp. | reverse complement strand
ATCGAGTACCCAGGCCGTCATGGCTTGGGTTTCGGCCTTTGCCGCCGCATCGTCACCATTGAGGATCGGCTTCGACAGTTCGACATACCAGTCGCAGACGACGTTCCAAACGAACTTGTACAGCGCATTGGCCGCGTCATCGAAGGCGCAGGCCTCAAGGGCTTCGGTGACCGTTTTGATGGTCTTTTGCGTCTCGCCACGTATCCAGCGATTGAGTGTTAGATTGACCGTCGCAGGATCAAACCCGTCAACCGTGGCGCATTCGTTCATCTGGGCAAAGCGGTGGGCATTCCACAGCTTCGTCGAGAAATTACGATAACCTTCAATGCGTTGCTTGGCTAACTTAATGTCACGCCCCTGCCCTGACATGGCCACCAGCGTAAAGCGCAACGGGTCAGCGCCATATTCATCGACCAGCACCAGCGGGTCGAGCACATTGCCCTTGGACTTCGACATCTTCTGGCCCTTCTCGTCACGGACAAGGGCATTGATAAAGACACGCTCAAAGGGGGCCTTGCCGGTAAAGTGCAGGCCCATCATCATCATGCGGGCAACCCAGAAGAAGATGATGTCAAAACCGGTAATCAGGGTGTGGGTCGGATAGAATTTCTGGAAATCCGGCGCATTTTCATTGGGCCAGCCCATGGTCGAAAACGGCCACAGCGCCGATGAGAACCAGGTATCCAGAACATCCTCGTCCTGAGTCAGTTCGACCGCCTTGCCGTAATGCGCAAGGGCTGCGGCATTGGCTTCGGCTTCGGACATTTCAACAAAGATATGCCCGTCCGGGCCGAACCATGCGGGGATGCGATGCCCCCACCACAGCTGGCGCGAGACGCACCACGGCTCAATGTTGCGCAGCCATTCGAAATAGGTCTTTTCCCAGTTCTTAGGCTCAAACACCGTGCGGCCATCCTCGACCGCCGCCAGCGCTTCCTTGGCCAGTTCGGCGGCATTGACGTACCACTGATCGGTCAGGAAGGGTTCGATGACCACGCCTGAACGGTCGCCGTGCGGGACGATATGCTTTGTTTTCTCAATCCCCTTGAGCCAGCCCTCGGCCTCGGCGCGGGCGACGATTTCCTTGCGCGCCACAAAGCGATCCTTGCCGCGATAGGCTTCGGGAACCTCATCGTTCAGGGTCGCGAACGGCGTCAGAATATTGATGACCTCAAGATTGTTGCGCTTGCCGACCTGAAAATCGTTGAAATCGTGCGCCGGTGTGATCTTGACCGCGCCAGTGCCCTTATCCTTATCGGCATAGTCGTCGCCAACGATCGGAATACGGCGACCCACGATCGGCAGAATAACGTCCTTGCCTATCAGGTCTTTATAGCGCTCATCTTCGGGATGCACGGCGACCGCCGTATCCCCAAGCATGGTTTCCGGCCGCGTCGTCGCCACGACAATATAGTCGCGCGTTTCAAACGTCTCGTTGCCGTCCTCATCCTTAACAGGGTGCTGATAGGTCACGCCGTCAGCCAGAGTGTAAGCGAAATGCCAGTAATGGCCATCTACCTCACGCTGCTCGACCTCAAGGTCAGAAATCGCGGTCTGGAAATGCGGGTCCCAGTTAACCAGACGCTTGTCACGATAGATCAGGCCCTGTTTGTGCAGGGTGACAAACACCTTGCGCACCGCGTCCGACAGACCTTCATCGAGCGTAAAGCGCTCACGCGACCAGTCGCAGGACGCCCCCAGACGACGCAACTGACGGACAATGGAACCGCCCGATTCGGCTTTCCATTCCCAGATTTTTTCGACAAAGGCCTCACGCCCCATGTCGCGGCGGTTCATATTGCCCGCCGCCAGCTGGCGCTCCACGACCATCTGGGTGGCGATGCCGGCATGGTCCGTGCCCGGCAGCCACAGGGCCGCCTTGCCACGCATGCGCTCAAAGCGGATCAGCACGTCCTGAAGGGTGTTGTTCAGGGCATGGCCGATATGCAGCGAACCGGTGACATTGGGCGGTGGAATAACGATGGAAAATGGCTCTGCGCCTTCGTCCTCACGCGGTTTGAATGCGCCAGACTGTTCCCACTTCTCATAGAGACGCGGTTCAACGGTTTTCGGATCGAAGTTTTTTTCCAGCATCGGGTATTCAACCAGGCGTAAGAGTACAAACAGAAACGGCGTCCTTAACACAGGACGCCGTGAACTTAACAGTGTGAAAGCGCGATTTTAGCGACGCGCCATAATCTAGCGACGCGATTGGCGCGCCAGACGCTCCACCTCTTCACGCACCGCCGATTCGACCACGGCAGGCAGATTTGAATCGAGCCAGTCTTTCAGCATCGGACGCAGAAGCTCGGTCAGCAGGTCTTCGATGGTACGGCCTTCGCGCGGCAGGGCGCTTGAGGAGGTCAGTTGACCAAAGGCCGAAATCGCCGAAGCGGCCGAGCGTTCCGACAGGAGGCTGCTGGCCGAAGCGGTCGCCGCCACAGCCGCCGCAGCGGCCATAGGCTCATAGGCGTCAATATCGCCAATAGACATGGAGGGGCGGCTGTCTTCGATAGGTGTCGTCAGTTCCAGCACGTCTTCGTCCTCAGGTGCAGCGTCAAAAGACACCTCTTCTTGGGGTTCCGGCTCATACTGAGGGGCCGCTTCCACGGCAGGCTCAGGCGTGTCCTCAACGGCTTCCGGTGCCTCGTCTTCGGGCGCGGCATCATCTTCCGAAATAATCCGGCGGATGGAAGCGAGGATTTCCTCCATTGTAGGTTCGTGCGCGGACTGATCGGACATGTCGTGAATCACTCGAATGAGAATAAACCTGCGTCATAAAGACATGGCTTGGGGGTTTTTGGCAACCTTTAAGCGCGATTTCAGGCGGGGAAGTTCGCCTTACAGGTTATTTTCCTATGTATAACAGGCCTGTAAACGCCCCTAAGGCTCGCGGGCCCTATTCGCCAGACACCACCAGACCGTCAACGGCGCGAATCAAAGGCTCCAGCGGTGTGGCGCCTTTATTTTTGACCGCGTCGAAATTGGCCGTTGGATCATAGGTTGCAATCCCCGCCACCAGCGCATCGGCCCTGAGGTCACCGGTGACTGCCAGAAGCTGCGCAGAGGCCAGATATTCGGAGCGTTCGGCATCAATCAGCGCCAGTTGCGCCTGACGCAGTTCCTGTTCGGCGTTCAGCACCTCAATATTGGTGCGCAGGCCCACGCCCTGCTCAAGGCGTACCCCTTCGGCCGCGACAGAGGCGGCGCGCACCTGCTCGCGATTGGCCGAGGCACCGGCGCGGGCGGCATTCATATTGCCCCAGTTGGTCGCGGTTTGCTGAACGACCTCACGGCGGCTCAGTTCGACCGAAATGCGCTGGGCATTATGATTTTCAGATGCCTGACGCACGCGCGAACTGTTCA
>JBCEBX010000256.1:0-3377 GCA_039206455.1 Asticcacaulis sp. | reverse complement strand
CGGCTGCAGACCCTCATCGCGCGCCTTTTCGGAAAACTCCAGCGCGACGAAGAGGTTGTTGGTATCGGTAATGGCGATGGCCGGCTGGCCATCCGCGACGGCCTTGGACATGATTTTCTTGAGGGGCAATGCCCCCTCAAGCAGGGAATAGGCTGAACGCACACGTAAATGGACAAATCCGTCACTCATGTTTTCAACAGCCCTTATTTACCGATCCGGGGCGATTTTCCGGTGATTCACGCCACCAGAGAAGCCACCTGACACATCACAACGACAAAAGCGGTTACAGAAGCGAATGACAACAGGTTATGCAGAACAGCCATGGGATTATCCACCTTTTCATCCGTAGAGTTAATTCATGATTTGTTCTATATTCCCCATTTGTTCCACACGCAAGTCAAAATCATCCACACCGTGAACAAAAAATGTACATGATTGTTTTATAATGAAATTATTTAGAAGTCTTCCGGCGCCATTTCGACCAGTTTGCCATCCTGAAGACTGACCACCCGATCCATATGCCGCGCCAGTCCCAGATTATGGGTCGCAATCAAAGCCGCAACCTTTTGTTCATGAACAATGTTCCGAAGCGCATCAAAGACGTTCTGTGATGTCTCCGGATCCAGATTTCCGGTCGGCTCATCGGCCAGCAGTAGCTTCGGTTGGTTCGCCAGCGCCCGGGCAATCGCTACCCGTTGCTGTTCGCCACCTGACATCTGATTGGGCTGATGTTCCAGACGCGCGCCCAGTCCCATTTGCTCAAGCAGTGCCTGCGCCCGTGCCTCGGCCTCTTTTTGCGAACGCCCCAGAACCCTTTGCGGTAAGGCCACATTCCCCAGAGCCGTAAATTCCGGCAACAGATGATGGAACTGATAGACAAAGCCGATCTTATGCAGACGCGCCCGTGTGCGCGCGGCATCCGAAGCCCGCGTGAAATCCTCATTATCAATGATCAGACGCGCCTCTTCGGAAGCCTCAAGCAAACCGACACAATGCAGCAGCGAAGACTTGCCCGACCCCGAAGGCCCGATCAGACCGACCACTTCACCGGCACGCAGTTCCAGATCAACGCCTTTGAGCACCTGAAGTTGTCGACCGTCCCCCAGGGCATAGGCATGGGTCAGGCCCGTCAGGCTGAGAATGACATTACTCATTACGCAAGGCCTCCACCGGCTCCAGTTTTGAGGCCCACAAAGCGGGGAACAGGGTCGCTACACAGGTGGATAACATGGCAAAAACCACAATGATCGCGACTTCGCTCACCTCAACCTTGGCCGGAATATAGGCAAGATAATAGACTTCTTCGTTAAACACCTTGACGTTGAAGACATATTCAACCGCCTTCTGAATAGGTTGAATGAAGATACAGAATAGCGTCCCGACCACCAGACCGGTCAGCGTCCCCCCTGCCCCGATTATCGAACCCGACAGGAAGAACACACGGGTAATTGACGCCCTGTCGGCGCCGAAGGTCCTTAGAATGGCAATGTCTCGCGTCTTGTTTTTCACCAGCATGACAATACCGGAAATGATGTTCATCGCCGCGATCATGATGATCAGCATCAGGATCAGGCGCATCACATTGCGCTCGACCTGAAGGGCATTCCACATGGCCGCATTACGCTGCGTCCAGTCCTGCACCAGCGCCCCTTGCCCTGCCGCTTCCATTAAGGGCTGATGATAGTTAGCAATATGGTAGGGATCATCGACCTTGATTTCGATGACGTCCCATTCGCCTTCGCGATCAAAGAAAAGCTGCGCCTGTTCAATCGGCATAAAGACAAAGGCGGCATCCAGTTCACTGACGCCACTTTTGAACACGCCGCCAATCGTATAGGCCTTACGGCGTGGCATGGCCCCAAAAGCCGTGGAACCCGAAGGGGATAGCAGCGTCAGCTCATCCCCTGCATTAACGCTCATACTACGCGCCAGCCCCTCGCCAATCAGGATAAGATCACCCCCGAAATCGCCCTCGCCAAAGCCCTCAAATGAACCTTGTTTAATGTTATCGCGAATGATGTCAGTATTTTTAAGCGCTTCGGCATCAACGCCACGCATATAGGCCAGCCCTGCCTGAGAATGCGGCCCCTGCGCCAGCCCGGGGGATTCAATATAGGGCGACGCCTTGTTGACACCCGGTATGGCCTCAAGCCGTTTCAGGGTTTCGTCACGATTTTCCCAGTCGGTCAAGGGCGCGCCATAGACATAGGCGTGACCGTTAAACGCCACCAGACGCGACACCAGTTCGTCACGAAAACCGCCCATCACCGACATGACGATAATCAGCACCGCCACCGCCAGCATGATACCGATAAAGCTGATGATAGCGATCAGAGCAATGCCGCCATCCTTGCGTTTGGTGCGCAGATAACGCAGGGCCAGATCAAATTCCCAGGCGGAAATTGAAAACAGCGACTTCAGATCAAAAGACCCTGACTTGGCCCCATCCTTTGCCATGCGCTATTCCGCAATCAGACGCGCCAGAAGCGCTTCATAATCTTCGGTCACGCGCTCACCGGTGGCACGAACCTTAAGCTCTGCCTGACCTTCGGCAATGCCTTTAGGGCCAATGATCAACTGCTTAGGTACGCCAATCAGGTCCATGGAAGCAAACTTCGCGCCGGGGCGTTCGTCAGTGTCATTATACAGAACGTCCTTACCGGCTGCCGTCAGCGCCTTATAGGCTTTTTCACAGGCTTCATCACAGGCCGCATCACCGACACGCAGATTGACCACGGCGACATCGAAGGGCGCAACACTATCCGGCCAGATGATGCCGTTTTCGTCATGGCTGGCTTCAATGATGCCGCCCACCAGACGCGAAACGCCAATACCATATGACCCCATATGCACGTTCACTTGGGTTCCATCCGGTGCACTGACCTTTGCGCCCATCGGTGCTGAGTATTTCTCACCGAAATAGAAGATGTGGCCAACTTCGATACCGCGCGCCGAAAGCTGCTTATCGGCAGGCACCGCATTGAAGGCGCCTTCGTCGTGCATTTCTTCGGTCGCTGCATAGAGCGCGGTACGCTCATCGACCAGACCTTGCAAATCATGCCAGTCAACGTCGTGACCGGGGGCGGCCATGTCCACCAGATCCTTATGGCAGAAGACGGCACTTTCGCCCGTATCGGCCAGAATGATGAACTCGTGGCTCAGGTCGCCACCAATCGGGCCCGTATCTGCGCGCATCGGCACAGCCTTGAGGCCCAGACGGTTAAAGGTGTTCAGATAGGCGATAAACATGCGGTTATAGGCCAGCCGCGCCGCCGCCTCATCGAGATCGAAGCTATAGGCATCTTTCATCAGGAATTCACGTCCGCGCATCACGCCGAAACGCGGACGCTGCTCGTCGCGGAATTTCCATTGAATAT
>JBCEBX010000255.1:859-3383 GCA_039206455.1 Asticcacaulis sp. | reverse complement strand
TTGACTGGACTCGGGATCCTCTCAGCCTGCGGGCCGCGACCACCTATTATTCGCGCACCCTGTTGCTGAACAGTACCTATCCGACTGACGCGCGCTATAAGGGCGGATCAAAGCCTGCCTTTATCACCGATGCGTCCATAGCCTATCAGGTGCGTGATCGCGTTACCCTGACGATTGGGGCGAATAACCTGTTTAATAAACGGGCCGAGAATCAAGCGGACATCACCATTCCGCTGATCACCACGGGCTATGTCAATCCGACGCCGGTTCAGACTCCCTATGGTCGCGGCGGGCGCTTCAGCTATGTGCGCCTGAGTTACGACTGGTGACAACACAGGGCGGCTTAAGCATCGGGAGTGGATTGAAAAGGAGATTCAATTTGTTCCGTAGCGCCCGCTGCCCTGCCTAGGATGTTTTTTTGCCGCTGGCTACAGGATGCTTTTTGCCCATGCGTGTGCGCCTCAGACAAATCGCCGCGAGTTTTCGCGAAGGTCTGCACTATACCGGTCACGTCCTGCCGACGGTGCTGGGGATACTGGTGCTGAACTTTTTTCTGCTCCAGCTTGTCCCCGGTGATGCGGCGGATATCATGGCGGCGGAGGCCGGTGCGGCGACCGAAGAAACCCTGGCGATTTACCGGGAGCATCTGGGGCTGAACGTGCCGGTGGCACAACAGTTCTGGAACTATCTGGTCGATTTGACGCGCTTCGATCTCGGCTATTCCTTCCGCTATAATGCGCCGGTGTTCGACGTGATCATGAGCCGGTTGCCGGCCACGCTGATGCTGATGGGGGCCAGCTATATTGTCGGTCTTGTGCTTGGGGTGGGGGCCGGTATTGTCATGGCCATCTGGCGCAATAAATGGCCTGACCGGCTGTTGAATGTCGTTGTCGTGCTGCTGTTTTCCATTCCGTCTTTCTGTGTCGGGTTGTTGCTGGTGATTGTGCTGTCGGTACAACTCGGCTGGTTGCCCAGTGACGGGAGTGAATCCATCGGTGTAACGCTTACGGGTTGGGAGCTGGTTCTTGACCGCGCCAAATATCTTATCCTGCCGACCATAGCCCTGTCGTCCAACTCTATTGCCATCTATGCCCGTCTGACCCGCTCGGCCATGCTTGAGGTGCAGCGTCAGGATTTTGTACGTACCGCCGAAGCCAAGGGGGTGCCGCCGCTTTGGGTGACCTTGCGCCATGTGCTGCGTAATGCCCTGATCCCTGTATCGACGATTGCTGGTCTGCGGCTGGGGGCTTTGCTCGGCGGGGCGGCCACGGTGGAGATGGTCTTCAGTTGGCCGGGGATTGGCCGTTTGTCGCTGGAGGCCGTTCAGGCGCGGGATTACAACACGTTGCTGGGCATATTGCTGCTGTCATCGCTGGTGATCGTGCTGGCCAATATTTTTGTTGATGTCCTGCATCACTGGGTCGATCCCAGAACGCGCCGCCGTGAAGCCTCTCCAAGGGCTGCCCAAAAAGCAGAGGTGCGCGTATGAGCCGGAAACTTCAGGAAACGACCACTGTGCCTTCCGGTGTTACCCCTGAGGGTTTCAGGGAATGGCCGGGAGTGCGCGAATGGCTGCGCCGCAAGCAGTTTTCCGGCCGTACGGGTGCCCAGCCCGACACGGTCTGGCGCAATCTGTTACGCAAGCCGGGCGCTGTTTTCGGGCTGGCAATTTTGGTCTTTCTGGCCTTTATTGCGGTCTTTGCCTCCGTGCTTTACCCGGGTGACCCGATGAACAGCGTGGCGCAGCCCCTGTTGTCGCCCGGTGAGAACGCGGCCTATCCTCTGGGGACGGATTCACTGGGGCGGGATGTGGCGGCGGCGGTTGTACACGGCGCGCGCACCTCCCTTTCTGTCGGGGTGGTGGCGTCAGTCATCGGCCTGTTTGTCGGTATCGTTCTGGGGGCATTGGCCGGTTATTTCGGCGGGTTTATCGACCTGTTGCTGATGCGGATTACCGAACTGTTCCAGACCACGCCGATGTTTCTGCTGATTGTGGTGCTGGTGGCCCTGTTCCAGCCGACGGCGGCGATGATTTCCGTAGCGATCGGTCTGACGACATGGGAAACCATTGCGCGTCTGGTGCGTGCGGAGTTTCGCCAGCTTCTGCAAAGCGATTTTGTCGTTGCGGCGCGGGCGTCAGGTTTCGGCAGCTTCCGCATCATTGTGCGTGAAATCCTGCCCAATGTCATGCCGTCCCTGATTGTCATGATTTCCTTCAAGGTGGCAGCGGCGATCTTTATGGAGTCGGGTCTGGCCTTTCTGGGGCTGGGCGATCCCAATGCCGTAAGCTGGGGGGCGATGATCAATGAAGGCCGCGATTTCCTGCGCACCGCCTGGTACCTGACGGTTGTCCCGAGTGTAGCGATTGTCGTGACCGTTCTGGCGCTCAATCTGGTGGGCGACGCGCTGAATGACGTCCTTAATCCCCGCCTGAGAAAAGCCTCCTGAGGAAAGCATCATGACAGGTTTACTCGATATTTCCGGTCTGAAGGTGCGCTACGGCGGTTTTGAAGCTGTGCGCGGG
>JBCEBX010000255.1:0-849 GCA_039206455.1 Asticcacaulis sp. | reverse complement strand
GGCTTGATCTTAAGGTGGCGGCAGGAGAAACCGTGGCGCTGGTCGGGGAATCCGGCTGTGGCAAATCCACCTCTGCGCTGGCGATTATGGGCCTTTTGCCCGATGAGGCCGAGGTGTCCGGACAGGCCCTGTTTGAAGGGCAGGATCTGCTAAAACTCTCACCACGGGCCTTGAGAAGCCTGCGAGGTGATGCGGTATCGATGGTGTTTCAGGATTCCATGACCTCGCTCAATCCGGTTCTGTCAGTGGGGACGCAGATCGTCGAGACCTTGAGGCTGCATACCGGCCTGACCGATAAGGCGGCGCATCAGCGCGCGATAGAACTGTTGCAACTGGTGGATATCCCAAAGGCAGCGGAACGGGTTCATGAATTTCCGTACCAGTTTTCAGGGGGCCAAAGGCAGCGCGTGGCCATTGCTATGGCGGTGGCCTGTAATCCGCGGCTGCTGATCGCGGATGAGCCGACTACGGCGCTGGATGTGGCCATTCAGGCGCGGATTCTGGAACTGCTCGACCGGCTGAAACGCGAACTTAATATGGGTTTGCTGCTGATCACCCACGATCTGGGGCTGGTTGGCCAGTGGGCTGATCGTGTGGCGATCATGTTGCGTGGCAATAAGATCGAGGAGGGGGCGACCGTAGATATTTTCAATCGTCCGCAGCAGACCTATACGCGCGTTCTACTCGGGTCGGCCCTCAGTCTGGATGGTGGCAAGCATTACCATAACCATCGTCTGGCGGAGATGTCGGTAACGGCTGAGATTCCTGCCAAGGCACAAGACCCGGTGGTTCAGGCGCCAGAGATCGTCAGGGGCGATACGCCTCTGTTGTCATTGGTGGACCTTCATA
>JBCEBX010000254.1:0-3384 GCA_039206455.1 Asticcacaulis sp. | reverse complement strand
TTACCAATGTGTAATTCTGGATTTGAACCTGCCGGATATTTCAGGGCTTGATCTCAAAGGGCGCGATCTTATCGATGCTGATTTCACCGCAACCATCATGGTCGGTACCGACCTTACGGGTGCGCGGCTGGATCAGGCGAATTTCTATTGCGTCGATATGCAGATGGCCAATCTGAGTTACGCATCCATGCGTCGGGTAGATTTGCGCGGGGCCTGTCTGCGCGGCGCGAACCTGTTGGGCGTTGACCTGTTTGAGGCTGATTTGCGCGAAGGGGCGCTGGCCCTGCCGGATAAGGCATCGGGTCTGGCCTATGTCGAAACCCAGCCACGTATATCAGATGCCGGGTTCACAAACCTGCGCGGCGCCAATCTTGAGCGGTCGAAGCTGACCGGTATTCAGGCCATGAAGGCTGATTTTACCGATGCCATCATGACCCAGTGCAAGCTGGTGCGCGCCAATCTCAAGCTGGCCAAGTTGGATAATTGCGACCTGTCGGGGGCTGACCTGTCGGGTGCCGATGTGACCGGTGCGTCGCTGAAGGATGCCGTGATGATCGGTGCCAAGGTGGAAGGCTGGAATGCTACGCAGGCCGATTTATCCGGCGTATTGACCGATAAGGCCGCAGGCACAGACGTCACGACCCTGCCCTATGATGAAATGATCCGCGACCATGCCCTGTGGGTGGAAACGGTCGGGAAATCAGGCAAGCCGTCTTTGTTTGACAAGGCTGACCTGCGCGCGCTCAAAAGCATCAAGGGCCTTAATCTGGCGGCATTGTCGGCCAAGGGGGCGGTCTTTTACGGTCTGGATATGCGCAATGTGCAGCTTTCCGGTGCGCAGCTCGAAGATGCCGACCTACGCAACTGTGACCTGAGGGGGGCGGACTTGCGCGGGGTGCGCCTGACGCGCGCCCGTCTGGATGGGGCCAATATGGAAGGGGCTCAGATCGGGCCGCTCATTCTGGGGGGAGATCGTTTGTTCCCTGCCGATCTGCGTGAAGCCCGCATTCGAGGCGTCAATCTGCGCAGGGCCAATCTGCGTAAGGCCAGGATGGATGGAGCTGATCTGTCGCGCTCTGATGTTCAGGACGCGCAGGTCGATATTGAAAGCCTTGTGAACGTGGTCTGTGTGGCCCTGAAAGGCAAGATCGCTGCTTAGCAGGGCCTCAGGCCCTGCACCCGATTGACCTGAGGTGTGGGCATCGTCCATTGTGATGGGCTAACGGGTTTGCATTTCACAGATAGAAAATACCCCTCCGTCATTTGCCTTGCACCAAATGCCACCTCCCCATCGCAAGCGATAGGGAGGAGAGAACGGACGGAGTCACATACCTTGGGGCTAACGGGTGCAGGGCCTGAGGCCCTGCCTGTTTAGTGGTTGTCGCGGGGGACGCCTGCGCCGATCTGAGCGATGCGTTGATATTTGACCGCATTTTCCAGAACCATGCCCGAACCCATCTGGCCAACGACGGCGCGTTGCATTTCCTGCCAGGGGGTTTGGTGTGCGGGGAACTGGAAGCCGCCCGCGGCCTCAAGGGCCGCACGACGCTCCGCGATTTCGGCGTCTGAAATCAGAACGTTGACGGTGTTGGTATTGAGGTCAACGCGCACCTTATCGCCCGTTTTCAGAATGCCGAGATTACCGCCAGCCGCCGCTTCAGGAGAGGCGTTGAGGATCGACGGCGAACCGGAAGTGCCGGACTGACGACCGTCACCGATACAGGCCAGAGACGTGATGCCACGCTTCAGGAGATAGTTCGGGGCGCGCATATTGACGACTTCGGCGGCACCGGGATAACCGATAGGGCCTGCGCCGCGCATGAACAGGATCGAGTGTTCGTTGATACCAAGAGATTCATCGTCGATGCGGTGATGATAGTCCTCAGGGCCATCAAACACGATCGCATCGCCGGTAAAGGCGTTGGGGGAGGCCGGATCGGACAGGTAACGGTCGCGGAATTCCTGAGAAATAACCGATACCTTCATCACCGCTGAATCGAACAGGTTGCCCGACAGAACGCGGAAACCGGCAGCTTCTTTCAGCGGTTGATCGAACGGACGGATAACGCGCTCGTCTTCGATGATCGCATTACGGCAGTTGTCACCTATGGTCTTGCCGTTGACCGTCATGGCATCTTCATGGATCAGGCCCTGCTTGATCAGCTGACCGACCACGGCGGGGACGCCACCGGCATGGTGATAGTCTTCGCCAAGATATTCACCGGCAGGCATGAGGTTAACCAGAAGCGGAATCTCCTCACCATATTCCTGCCATTCCTCAACCGAGAGCTCGACACCGATATGGCGGGCCAGCGCATTGAGGTGGATCGGGGCATTGGTCGAACCGCCAATAGCCGAATTGACGCGGATAGCGTTGATAAAAGCTTCCTTGGTCAGGATGTCCGAAGGCTTCAGGTCTTCGTGTACCATTTCCACGATGCGCTTACCCGTCAGGTAGGAGCATTCCTGACGGTCGCGGTGCGGCGCAGGAATGGCGGCCGAATAGGGCAACTGCATGCCCAGTGCTTCGGCCAGAGAGTTCATGGTCGTCGCCGTGCCCATGGTGTTGCAATAGCCCGTTGACGGGGCCGAAGACGCCACGAGCTTGATGAAGCCCTGATAGTCGATCTCACCGGCGGCCAGAAGTTCACGCGCCTTCCAGACGATGGTGCCGGAACCGGTGCGCTCACCCTTATACCAGCCGTTGAGCATTGGCCCTACGCTAAGGGCAATCGACGGGATATTGACGGTGGCCGCTGCCATCAGGCAGGCGGGGGTCGTCTTGTCACACCCAATGGTCAGGACAACGCCATCGAGCGGATAACCATAGATGATTTCCACAAGGCCGATATAGGCGAGGTTACGGTCAAGGCCTGCGGTCGGACGCTTGCCGGTTTCCTGAATCGGGTGAACCGGAAACTCAAGTGGGATGCCACCGGCTTCGCGTATGCCTTCACGGATACGCTTGGCCAGCTCAAGATGGTGGCGGTTGCACGGAGATAGGTCTGATCCCGTCTGTGCAATGCCGATAATCGGCTTGTCGGACTGCAACTCTTCGAGCGACAGGCCGAAGTTCATATACCGCTCAAGATACAGCGCGGTCATGTCGGCATTTTCCGGATTATCGAACCATGCACGTGAACGCAGTTGGGTCTTGGAGCGGGAGACGGGATCGTTAGACATATTAGTCGGTGCTTTTTATAAGATTACGCAAAAGGATTATTCAGCCACGAAAATGTGGTGAACGGTCGTCTGGGTGTAGGTTTGACCCGGATTGAGGCGGGTTGATGGGAAAGAGGGCTGATTGGGCGAATCAGGGAAGTGCTGGGCCTCAAAGGCCACGGCGTCGCCCATGCGTGTCACCCGACCGTTCTTGCCGGGAAT
>JBCEBX010000253.1:2387-3417 GCA_039206455.1 Asticcacaulis sp. | reverse complement strand
CGATATCTTCTTCGACCGGCTGAGCCTGCGCAAAGGCCTGACCGGCGGCGCAGACGGACATCATGGCCGCCAGTGAGGCACCATAACGAATAAAGGCAGACACACGTCTGGTGTGAATTGGTTTAGTCATAGATAACTCCCCGTATATGCCTGCCCGCTTCGCCTTATTGTGGCAAATGTCGCACAGACATTGTGATGCCCGTTGATGGGCTTTCCTAATGATCCATTATTGACACCGGTGTCACCAATAAGCATAGGTAACCGGTGTCAATTGAAGCTAGCTAGCCATAATTCCGGCTGGATGACAAGGCTGAAATATCAACAAGATGCCAAAAGTGACATATCTGCCATATTTCAGCTTGTGTATCAGGCCAGTTCCGCAGCCGCTGCGGTTAGCGGCACCGCCTTAAGTCTGATTTCGACCGGCGCATGATCCGGCCCGTCAAAAGTAACGACAGAGGCCTGACCCGCAACTATGTCATGAATACCGGTCGTGGCCCCTGATGAAATCAGTTGCCCCTTGCGCAAAGGCCTGCCGCGACGCGCCAGATGCCCGGCCAGCCAGCCAATCGCCGCTAGCGGCCCGCCCGGCATGGCATGTAATCCGCCGGTACCGACACTTTGGCCGTCAATGACCGTTGCAGCGCGCATATCCGACACTTTTGCCGGATCAAACGGCAACTCCGGCCCCAATATCAGCCCGAAGTTATTGCCGAAATCCGAAACCACCACGGTCGGCCCCAGCTTATTGATTGTCGCCAGAGGTGAACCGGCCATTTCAATACCGGCAAACAGGGCATCAATCAGCTGATGCGCCTCCGTCTCGCTATAATCCGTTTTTGCCGGATCGGCATCATGACCGACACGAAAGACATACTCGGCCTCAACAGCGGCAAACCCACCATCAAATACCGGCACCTCAACCTCACCTGCCGACGGCTTGAACATCGTATCGAAAATCGGCCCGGCCAGCCGCTCCGTCTGATGCACCGGCTGATAATCCGGTGCAAGGCGACCGATCTTCCAGCCA
>JBCEBX010000253.1:0-2377 GCA_039206455.1 Asticcacaulis sp. | reverse complement strand
CCGGACGCTTCCACAACTGAATCGCCTCTTCCTGAATGGCATAGGAGGTCGATAAATGGGCGGGCACATCACCCGGATAGCCTTCAAGGGCGCGGGCTTCGCGGCGGGCCGTTACAAACGACGAGGCAATCTTATCAATATTCACGCTTTCAAACCTTCAGTAAGTGCCCACATCAAAGCCCCGACACCCTTCGGGTCATTTGGTGTGATTTTTTCGGACAGATAATATTCGTATGAACCGTCACGATAGGGCGTATTGCCAAGCCCCGCCACCCCACAGATACCGTTCAGCGCCGAAGGGGTTACAAAACGCGCCGTAACCGCCTTCAGCGACTCCAGCCCCGCCCGCCCCAGTTCCGGCCCGACCACCTTAAAGCGCGCGGCCTTAAGCAAGCCATAGGCGATCATGGCCGAAGCCGAGGCCTCTTCATAATTGCCTTCGCGCGCGCCCTGATCGACGACCTGATACCACAGGCCATTTTCAGAACGGAACGTCATCAGCGCCTCTAAGGTATCGCGGGTAATGCGGGCGATTTCGCCACGCAAATTCGGATCCAGCCCCTCCGAAGCCTCATAGACCTCGACCAATGCGCCTATCCACCAGCCCATCGCCCGCCCCCAGACATTGGGTGACAAACCGGTCTCCGGATCAGACCAGCGCTCAGCCCGGCTTTCGTCCCAACCGTGGAAGTAAAGACCGTTTTCTGTCTTTTTCAGCAGGCGCTCGACGTTCAGAAACTGCTGCACGCTATCGGCAAACAAGGCCTCATCGCCTGTAATCTTTGCATAGGCGACCTGATAAGGCTGCGCCATAAACAGGCCATCCAGCCAGACCTGATTTGGATAGATCTGCTTGTGCCAGTAATTACCTGACTGCGTGCGGGGATGTTCTTTAAGCTGGGCGAACTGGACATCCATTGCCTTGCGGAAACGCTCTTCGCCCGTAAACGCATACAGCGGAAACAGAATCTTGCCGCCATTCACATGGTCAATATTATATTCCTTGGGCAGAAAGGTCGGCATTGACCCATCAGGCAGAACCCGCGTCTCCATTTCCGCCAGCACATAGTCCAGCAAGGCCTGATCTCTGGTCACGCCATAGAGATCAAGCGCCCCCTTCCAGATCAGTCCGTCCTCATAGTTCCACCAGGGACGATAAGGCGACCATGTGCGCAGATAGTTTTGCAGAAACACCGGCACCTGCGCCCCAAAGGCCGAGAGGGCAGAGACGGTTTCCCCACTAAGGGCCAGATCGCGCTGCACCGCTGCGTTGGCCACATCCTCAGGAATTGTATGGGTTAAATCCAGTTTAGCCGTCATGTCACATCTTCCAGTATGATTTTTTCACCGTCCTGCCCCTCGATATCGAGGCCATTCAGGCGGATGTTTTTTGCCGCAGAAATATAAACGCCCAGATGATGCACAGGGGGAATGCTGGCTGCCATGTCAGGTTCGCCAGCTTCGGCCTCAGGGTCATAGCGGGCAAAGAAGCCATCGACCTCAACGCCGTCAATCGGCTGCTCCGGCAAGCCCAGCAGATAGATGGCCGCGTGGCGCACCCCTTCGCAACGCACATTCTTCAGATGCACCCCGCCCAGAAACGGCGTCCCCTCATCCAAAGGCCGCGCCTTACGGTCAGCGACATAGTCCGTCTTGCCGTCCGGATCGCACCAGTAGAAACTGTTGATAACAAAGGCCGTCCCCACGCCCTTCATCAGGATGTTTTCAAAGCGGATGTTACGCCCCACCGCTTCAGTGCCGCGCCCGCGACGTGTCTTAAGGCGCAGGCCACGATCCGTGCCGGTAAACAGGCAGTTGTTCACGGTCACATCATAGACGCCACAGGCCATCTCTGAGCCGATCACCACCGCCCCGTGACCATCCTGCATCCAGCAGTTTGAGATCGTCACACGCCGCGTCGGACGCAGGCGTTTTTTGGCCATACTGATCTTGCCGGATTTAAGCGCAATACAGTCATCGCCGACCGTAAAATGCACACCGGCAATGGTGACATCAGTGCAGCTTTCGGGATTAAGCCCGTCCGTGTTCGGACTGTCGGCCGGGGCCTTGATCTTCATATTGGCAAAGGTCAGCCAGCGCGAATTGACCGGATGCACCGTCCATGACGGACTGTTCTGCACGGTGATGCCTTCGACGGTGATGTGCTCGCAATCGACCGCAAAAAACAGTCGCGGACGCCAGGCCGTCAGTTCCCCCTGTTCAAACGGTGTTTTCGGACGGCTCCACCAGTTGTCAAAACCGGCCTGCGCATCGATCACACCCTCGCCATAGAGGCTGACATTGTTTGCCGACAGGATATTGATCAGTCCGGCATGGCAATCAAAGGCCTCGCCTTCCCATGTCCCCAGATAAGCCC
>JBCEBX010000252.1:0-3420 GCA_039206455.1 Asticcacaulis sp. | reverse complement strand
CGAAATTTTCGCCTTTGGCGGCATGTGCCCGATGGCCGAGGGGCGTTGTTCGCTGTCCTCCTATATTACCGGCAAATCGCCCAACCGCGACGGTGTCTGCTCGCCTGCCAGCCATGTGGCCTATCTGCCCGAAGACGACGAACTGACCACCCAACTGGGTGGCTTTACCATCAACCGCTTCGCCGCCGATGAACGCGCGGGTTACCCCACCCTGTGCAAGGGGCGCTTTAAGGCGCACGATCACATCTCCTATATTTTTGAAGACCCCGTCAGTCTCAATGTGCTTGATCGTTTGCCGGAAATCGTTGCCTCCGGCGTCACCGCTTTAAAGATCGAGGGCCGTCAGCGCGGTAAGGCCTATGTCCGCGAAGTGGTGCGCAGCTTCCGTCAGGGCGTTGATGCCTTCCATGCCCAAACCCCTGCGCCCCCAAGCGACCTGTCCCGCCTCAGCGAAGGCCAGTCCGTGACCGGCGGCGCTTACGAAAGACAATGGCGATGAGAGCCTCACTCTCCTTAGGCCCCCTGCTCTATAACTGGGCACCGGAAAAGGCACGTGACTTTTACCTGCGCATGGCCGACGAAAGCGACATAGAGCGCGTGTTTTTAGGCGAGGTCGTCTGCTCCAAGCGCGAACCCTTCCATGCCGCCTACTGGCCCGAAGTCATCGAGCGCCTTGAGGCCGCAGGCAAGGAAGTCATCCTCTCGACACTGGCACTGGTCGCTGCCCCGCGTGAGATAAAGACTCTGATGAGCCTTAAGACTGAGGCCGATCATCTGATTGAAATCAACGACCTGACCCTGCTTGAGGACTGGGATAATCGTCCCTTTGCGCTCGGGCCATATGTCAATGTCTATAACGAAGCCACCCTTAAGGTGTTTGAGGACATGGGGGCGACACGCGTCACCCTACCGTTTGAACTGACCCGCGACACCCTTGCCATTCTCTCCCAGACCGCCACCTCGGCGCTTGAAATTCAGGTCTATGGCCGCCTGCCTCTGGCCATTTCCGCGCGCTGCTATCACGCCCGTGCCTTTAAGCTGCATAAGGATGGCTGTCAGTTCGTCTGCGACCGTCACCCCGACGGCATGGCTGTAGATACGCTGGACGGCCAGCCCTTTCTCACGGTCAATGGCACCCAGACCCAATCCATGACCTGCGCCAATCTCATTCAGGAAATCCCTGACCTGATGCAGATGGGCATCAGCGGTTTTCGCCTGTCTCCACAGGATGTCGATATGGTGGCGATTGCCCGCGCCTTCCGTCAGGTCATCACCGGCGACATAGACCCCGCCGAAGCTTTTTGCCAGATGGAAACCGGTGACTTCGCCTATGCCAACGGCTTCTTCCACGGTGTCGAAGGTCGGCATCTGAAGCGGGCCTGAAACCGCCACTTGATCTGGATCAAGTGGCCATACGCCACTTGCAATCCGTTCTCAGGCAAAAGATTTTGCGGTTGACCTCCATCAAACCCCACCGGAACCCGCCATGACATAAGGGCGGTGACCAAACCCTCTGGTGGAGCCTCACATGGCCATTTCCGATCCTGTCAAACCGGCTGCGGCCCAAGGCGGGCAAACCGCCGCCCTCAGCCTGACCACCCTCGCCTTCACCATAAGTTTTGCCGTCTGGACGATCTTTGCCATCATTGGCGTTCAGATCAAACAGGATATGGGCCTGAGCGATACCCAGTTCAGCCTTTTGATCGGCACCCCGATCCTGACCGGCTCGCTGATCCGCCTGACCACCGGCATCTGGGCCGACCAGTATGGCGGACGTCCGGTGATGTTTATCTCCATGATTGCCGCTGCCGCCTGCACCTGGCTTCTGATCTATGCCGATACCTATGCGCTGCTGCTCCTGACCGCCCTTGGGGTCGGTATCGCCGGTGGCACTTTTGTGGTTGGCGTCTCCTACATTTCCAAATGGTACGACAAGGCCCATCAGGGTACCGCGCTCGGCATCTTTGGCATGGGCAATGTCGGCTCAGCCGTGACCAAGATTTTCGCCCCCTTTGTCATGATCGCCTTCGGCTGGCATGCCGTGGCCCAGATCTGGGCCGTGGCGCTTCTGGTCATGGCCGTCGTCTTCTGGCTGTTCACAAAGGATGAGCCGGAACTGCGCGAGCGCAAGGCGGCGGGCCGCAAGGCCAAATCCACCCGCGAAGCCCTGGCCCCCCTGAAAAACCTTCAGGTCTGGCGCTTCTCGACCTATTATTTCTTTGTTTTCGGCGGCTATGTCGCGCTGGCCCTGTGGTTGCCGCGCTACTACGTCGGGGCCTACGACATGGATATCGCCCATGCCGGTCTGCTGGCCGCCAGCTTCTCGGTCGCCGGTTCGATGTTTCGCGCTATCGGCGGCTACCTGTCCGACAAGATCGGCGCGCGTAAGGTCATGTATATGACCTTCATCGTCTGCGTCGTCTGCTGCTTTATCCTCAGCTATCCGGCCACTGACTATATCGTCCACGGCATCGAAGGCGACATCCGCTTCTCCCTGAGTTTAGGTTTCTGGCCCTTCACCGTCGTGGTCTTCGTGCTCGGCCTGTTCATGTCGTTCGGCAAGGCCGCGATCTACAAGCACATCCCCGTCTATTACCCCGATAATGTCGGCTCGGTGTCCGGCATAGTCGGTCTGGTCGGCGGACTGGGTGGCTTCTTCCTGCCGCTCGGCTTCGGGATACTCAATGACCTGACCAATGTCTGGACCAGCTGCTTCATGCTGATGTTCATACTGGTCGCCATCGCCCTGACATGGATGCACCTGGCTATCCAGCGCATGGAAAAACAGCGCCATCCCGAACTGCGCGGCCCGAAATTCTTCCCCGAACTCGACACCGCCGCGCACAACCGTCGCCCCTCCTGATCTCTTCACTCACAGAGCCCCTCTCATGTCCAGCTCCCTGACCGACAAACAGGCCCTTGATCTCTGGAACCCCGAAGACGACGCCTTCTGGGCCGCCAAGGGCAAGACCATTGCCACCCGCAACCTGTGGATTTCGATCTTCTGCCTGTTTCTGGCCTTTGCCACATGGATGATCTTTTCCGTCGTGGCGGTGAACCTCAACAGCGCCGGTTTCAACTTCACACAGGCCCAGCTTTTTACCCTGCTGGCCATGCCCGGCCTTTCGGGCGCCATCATGCGCATCTTCTGCTCGTTCATCGTGCCGATCGTTGGTGGACGTAACTGGACGGTTTTCAGCACCGCCTTGCTGCTTATCCCCGCTATCGGCATCGGCATGGCCGTGCAGAACCCTGAGACTTCCTATACCACCATGCTTCTGCTGGCTCTGTCCTGTGGCTTCGGGGGTGGGAACTTTTCCTCCTCCATGTCCAATATCAGCTTCTTTTTCCCGAAAAAGGCACAAGGCGCGGCCCTTGGGCTGAACGCAGGTCTCGGCAATCTGGGGGTCAGCGCCGTAC
>JBCEBX010000251.1:0-3429 GCA_039206455.1 Asticcacaulis sp. | reverse complement strand
AGGGTTCCTGTCCGGTTGAACAGGCCGCACACCAGATTTTCAGATCCCCGCTCAGACGCGCCTTGGCCAGCGCGGGCAGGACATCGGACTTGAACTGATCAAACGGTGTCTTATCCCGAAAGAAGAAGGTTTCGTTCGTCGTCATGGCATCGGTGACGGCATAGATCAGCTTTTCGTCACGGCGCGTACGCAAACTGGTCAGCAGAGCGGCGACATTGCTGAAACCTTCCTTGCGGGCCACTGGCGACAGACGGCTTTCGATCAGATAGGTCTTTTCGGTCCCCAATATCAGCCCCGAGCGCTGCTTAAGAAGGGCGGCCAGATGTTCGATATCTTCGGTTGTCATTGGACTTTTTCCCCTCTGGCGAAGGCCTTGCAGGCCGCAGACAAACCTGCCACCGGTTTAATTAATTCAGCCAGTCCGGCTTCGGCTACGGCACCGGGCATGCCCCAGACCACCGAAGTGGCTTCGTCCTGTGCCATTATGGTGGCACCGGCGTCTGAAAGCACCTTAGCCCCGTCACGACCATCATGGCCCATGCCGGTCAGCACGACCGCAATCAGGTTCTTGCCATAGACATCAACCGCCGAGGTAAACAGCGGATCGACCGCCGGACGACACCAGTTAATCTGCGGCCCCTGATCGAGCTTAATGACGGGTGCCGCAGATGACCCTTTCAGGCGCATATGGAAATCACCCGGCGCAATATAGACATGACGCGGTTGCACCGTCATCCCGTCGGTCGCCTCAAGCACCTTAAGGTCAAGCGCCTTATCGAGATGCTCGGCCAGAATGGTCGTAAAGGCAGCCGGCATATGCTGAACGATGAATATAGGCAGACGCCAGTCAGGCCCCAGTCCCATCAGGAAACTGCGCAAGGCAGGCGGGCCACCGGTCGAGGCACCGATCACCAGCGCCTCCACACGACGCGGGCCGACATGGCGTATGCGCGGTGCCAGGACAACCGGCTTCGGGGCCACAGGCGGCGGTGCCGCAGGCACCACTGGCGCGTGAGGTGTCGGTGATCTCAGGCTTGTCGGCGTAGTTGGCGAAGATTGGGCCTGAGACTGCGGGGGAATGGGCCACAGGCGCGTACGGCCGCACAGAGCCCTGATCTTGGTCAGAAGCTCGACACGGAACCCTTCGGCCCCGCCGATACGCGTTGAATCCGGCTTAGGAATATAATCCGCCGCCCCCAGTTCCAGCGCCCTTAAGGTTACCGTCGCCCCGCGCGTCGACAGGGTCGATGCCATCAGCACCTTAAGTCCCGGCTTGGCCGCAATCAGCTTTGGCAAGGCCTCAAGCCCGCCCATGTTCGGCATTTCAATATCAAGGATCAGCACGTCCGGCTGAAGCTCACGTACCTTTTCGATACCCTTGGCCCCGTCGGTTGCCGAACCGGCCAGTGTCATATCGTCTTCATGCTCAACCCAGCGCGTAACCAGACCACGCACCACGGCGGAGTCATCAACAATCATGATCCGCAAAGGGCGTAAGGAAGCCGCCGTGTGGGGGTTTAAACTCATGTTAAATCAGGCCAACTTCCGAGAACTTAGCCTCAAGGATGTCACCATCAAAGGGCTTCATGATGTATTCTGACGCGCCTTCGGTCAGGGCCTCGGTAATATGCGACATATCATTCTCGGTCGTGCAGAACACCACGACCGGATCAGTGCCGCCCGCTTCCTTGCGTAACTGGCGCAGGAAGGTAATGCCGTCCATCACCGGCATATTCCAGTCAAGCAGTATGGCCGTAGGCATAGCCGCCTTACAGGCATTCAGCGCCTCAAGGCCATCAGCGGCCTCGGAAACCTCAAACTGCAGATTTTCCAGAATACGACGGGCGACCTTACGGATCACGCGACTGTCGTCAACAACCAGACAGGTTTTCATATAGCTTTCCCCTGAACCTGCTTACGCGGCCTTAAGATGAGCCGCATCCAGCAAGGTGTGCGGGTCCAACACTATCAGCAGTTCCTTTTCCAATTGATAAACGCCGACAATAATATCGGCCCAGCGCGGCGGCATATTGCCTGGCGGCGCGTGGAAGCGTTCATCATCGAGCTTAAGCACTTCATCCACCGAATCGATGATCAGACCATAGGAATCGCCCTGAACCTCAAGACCAATCGCCAGCGGCTCCGGCGCATCGGCGTCACGCGGCGGCAAGGCCAGACGCTGACGGGCACAGACCGCCGTAACGATGCGTCCGCGCAGGTTCAGCACACCGGCAATTTCCGGACGTGACAAAGGCACAGGCGTCAGTCCACGCGGATGAAAGACATCATGAACGCGCGCGGCGTCCACACCAAATAACTGACCGCCAACGCGGAGCGTGACATAATCGCGGATGCTCATTCTATATCCCCTTAAGCCGCTACGGTTTGCAGATCAGAGACCTGTTCACGCCTGTGGTGTTCCGCCAGACCGCGCAACTGGTAATGCTCGACATCAAGAATTTCACAGGCCCGTCCGGCGACCACCGCCGTACCCCGTACACCGTGATGATCGGCTGACAGTTCGATATTCAGATAGTCCTCGACCACATCGACGATTTCATCGACCGCCAGACCCATGGCATAGCCTTCGCCGGTAAAGACCAGCAGCGGCTGAATGTCATTTTCCTTAAGGCCATGTCCATCGACGACATTGACGATCGGCATCAGGCGACCGCGATATTGCAGGGCTGCCCGACCATCCATACGTTCGATCTTGTCGCTTTCGATATGCTCCAGACGCGTGATGTGCGCCAGCTCGACCGCCTTAGGCGCGCCGCCACCGGCACGGAACAACAGCATCGCCACCTTCTGGCCCAGGGCTTCGCTATGGGCATCCTCAACCGTCTCGGACGACTTATCGTCAACGATATTGCCCGCATATTCAGACAGGGCGTTCGGATCAAGGATCAGCACCACCGAGCCATCGCCCAGAATAGTCGCCCCTGAGAAGGATTGCACATCGCGCAAAATACCGGCCAGCGGCTTGACGACGATTTCTTCCGTATCCAGAACATCATTGACCACAAGGCCGTAACGACGCTCACCAACCTGTATCACCATGACAAAGGCGGTTTCGTCCTGATCATATTCCCCAAGCTTCAGCGTCGGTGACAACTGCACCAACGGCAGCAGTTTGTCACGCAGCCTCAGCACCAGCGACTGCTCGATACGCTCGATCTTGTGTTCGGCATTGGCACCGGTACGCACCAGTTCCATGACCGAGGTCTGCGGCACCGCAAATTTCTGACCACCGGCCCCGACAATCAGGGCCGACACAATCGCCAGAGTCAGCGGAATTTTGATGGTAAAGGTCGTACCCTGACCGGTCACCGAGTTCAGATCGATCTGACCGCCGATCTGCTCGATATTGGTGCGCACGACATCCATGCCGACGCCACGACCGGACAGGTTGGTCACCGCCGCCGCCGT
>JBCEBX010000250.1:11092-13731 GCA_039206455.1 Asticcacaulis sp. | reverse complement strand
AGATTCTTCAGAACCTGCTCAAGCCGCAGCCGGTCGCTGGTGATATAGTCCGGCACTCCCTCTTCACGCTCGACAGAGAAGCCCAGCCCCTTTTCGTTGGCCACCGGTGAGAACAGCCGCGTCAGGTCGTCAATCAGACGTTTGATCGAAATGGACTCGACCTCGATCTCCATCTGTCCGGCTTCGATCTTCGACAGATCAAGAATATCATTGATCAGCAGCAAAAGATCATTGCCCGAAGACTGAATGGTCTGGGCAAACTTGATCTGCTCCGCTGTCAGATTGCCTTCAGCATTATCGGCCAGAAGCTTGGCAAGGATAAGCGACGAATTGAGCGGCGTGCGCAATTCATGCGACATGTTGGCGAGGAAATCGGACTTATAGCGACTGGCCTGCTCCAGTTCCTGCGCCTTGAGGCTGGTCTCGGCCTGCGACCGCGCCAGATCATCACGCTGCAACTCCAGAAGCCGCGTCTGATCCGACAACTGATTATTGGTCTGCTCAAGCTCTGCCTGCTGCTGCTCCAGACGCTGGAACGCCTCTTTCAGAGCGCGGCTCTGCTCCTCCAGTTCCTCATTATTGACGCGCAATTCTTCGGACTGGCTCTGCAACTCTTCGGACTGACGCTGGGTCTCCTCCAGAAGCTCCTGCAAGGCCGCCCGGTAATTGGCCGCGCGGATCGCCATGGCAATCCCTTCCGCCGCCTGCTCAATCAGGCGCGGCACCACCGGATGGGTCCTGGACAGATAACCCAGTTCAAAAACCGCCTCGACCTTGTTCTCGGCCTTGGCCGCCGCAATAATCAGATGGCTCGGTCGCCACTGCCCAAGGGCCGTCGCCACCGTCAGATAGTCTTCCGCCAGATATTCCTCAGGGGCCTTTTCAATAAGCCGTACCTTGCCCTCAAGGGCGGCCTGCCCCAGCAGGGTCTGCCCCGGCAAAAACCGTTCCGGCAGGGTGTTTTCAACCGGTAACCCCATATGCGCAATCTGCTTATAACCGCCGCCGTCACGCACAAAAATGGCGCCCGCCTGCGCACCGGTATAGGCCGACAGATAACTCAGTATGCTATGACCGATCTGCTCAAGGCGCTGCTCATCCTGCATGGCCGCATTAAGCCCGACCAGACCTGTGCGCACCCAGTCATCCGCCTGCCGGCGCACAGTCGACGTACGAATGATTGTCGCGATAATCAGGGTCAGAACCATCCCCAAAAGGGCCGCAACCAGCACGCTGATAATGGCCACGCTTAAGGCCTGCTCCATCTCGGCCGTAAGTTGGGAGCGCTTTTGCTGCTCGGTCGATTGCATGGCCGCGATCTGGGCGCGAATACTGTCCATATCCGCCTGACCACGATCGGTCGCCACCAGTTCTAATGCCGCCGTCAGCCCATTGGAGCGCCTGAGCGCAATCGTCTGGTCGATTTCCTGAAGCTTCTGCGATACCCTGAGCTTCAAAGGCCCGAAGCGCACCCGGTGCGCCGGATTATCCGCCGTCAGTTCTTCCAGTTCACGCAACTGGTTTTCCGCGCGCGTGCGCGCCTCATTGTAAGGCGAAAGATATTTCGCGTCTCCGGTCAGGAGATAGCCCCTCTGACCGGTTTCGGCATCTTTCATTGTCCCGAGAAAATCCGTCAGGTTCACCAGCACATCATGGGTACGCATGACCTGAAGGCTGTTATTATAGACCGTGCGAATATTGAGATAGGACACAAAGCCGGAAATAACGAAGAATATACCGACAAAGATCAGCGCCAGAAGCACCGATATATCTTTGCGATCAAGACGACCGGCTTTCAGAGCGGCAGTGGAACGGTTCATGGATTAACAATATCCGGCTGGAAAAAAGGAAACACAGTCAGTGAGGTCTGAGCGGCTGCGACGGCCTTCACAAAGACGCCTCAATATCCGAAAGCAGGGTTTGCAGACTTTCGATATTGGCTGGTTTCAGGATATTGTGGTGGAACCCCGCCGCCTCCACACGATCGCGATGTTCGGCATCTGACCGTCCGCTCTGGGCTATAAAAACCGTTTCGGCAAGGGCAGGCTCGGCACGCAGATGCTGGCACAGCTCATAGCCATCCATGCCCGGCAATCCGATATCCATGATTACCACCTGCGGCAGCCAGTCTCTGGCCTGCTCAAGGGCGGATTTACCATCATATTGCAGACAATAGTCATGCCCGAAGCTTTCGACCACCCAGCCCGTCGTCTGAGCCAAAGCCTCGTTATCTTCGACAATCATAATTTTCATTGCGGCCCCGGATATCTGTTATTTTATGCTTATCTTCGCCCATCGCCTTTTGCGGGACACTATAAGCTTGGGGCATAGCGACCTGTACCGCAATAAAAAATCCATACAGGATGTTATGAGAAAGCGATAAATTCAGAATTATTCACATAATACTGACCATGACATAAGGGGTTGTATGACCTCTACGGTATCCATGCACCAGATACCAATATAGCGCAAAAAAAGAGGCGGAAATGTCCTGTGGACATACCGCCTCTACGCTTAGCTTTTGTCGCCCTTAACGGGCATCCGAGATACGGTCGATCTCTGCCTTGTGCGCCTTAAGCGTCGGCAAGGTCTTGGTGGCAAAATCCTTCAATGGCCCGGCTGGCCCGTCATTGATATAG
>JBCEBX010000250.1:0-11082 GCA_039206455.1 Asticcacaulis sp. | reverse complement strand
TCTTCGAACAGATCAATGGTCTTGTCGTGCGCGTCTTTCTGCGTACTGACATACTGGTTGTCAAAATCACCGGCAGACGCGGCCTTCAGATCCTCAAGCTTCTTGCGGTGATCTTCATCCAGTGTCTCAGGCGGCACATTCCCGCCTTCGGCCTGAATAGCCGCCACCAGTTCGCCATGCGCGGCGGTATGATCATCGATCATGCGCTGGGCAAAGGTTTTCAGCGTGGCATCCTTGGTACGCTCAACCGCCAGACGGCTGGTCTCAACCTCAAACAAACCACCAATGGTCGCCTTGCTGGCAAATTCCGCGACCCGCTCAGGCGACGCCACATCAGCTGTCGGGCTGCTCATCAGAGCCGTATCGGACATGGCGGTCGCCTCGGTGGCCACCATCTGATCACGATTATTGTCACACGCCGCGACCAGTAAAAGGGCACCTAAACTCCCACCTGCTAACCATTTTTGTACGCTCATGCTTATGCCTCCTCAAATTTGACAGTGGCCGGTTGCACACCTGCCGATGAAATGAAGCTCAGACCCTAGGTACACTGAGGTAAAAAGACACAGCGCAGTCTCTTTCATGGCAAAAAATATTGATAAGTTTTCTGAATAAGCCGTTTTATGCGTTTCCTATATTGTCAGCCCTGTATTACCTGCGCCCTCAAACCCCATTGTAACCTTATCAGGCCTCTCCGATCCTGAGGCTATCACGCTAAAGGATAGCTCCTGATGACCAGACAAAATGACAATCGCCCCAAAAACGTGGCACGCACCGGTGAAAAGGCCCTGAAAAAGGACAATGTCGAAACCTTCCCCGAAGAAGGCACGGACGAGGAGATGCTGAGGCCGGAATCGGCTCCGGATCGCCCCCTGTCCGAAGCCGAAACGCTCAAGGCGACGCGTAAAGCGTTAGAGCATAAAGCCGACGATTAAGCCGTCAACTAAGCCGCGACGCGTCCTAAACGGGCGCGTCCTGATTTTCTTCATCTTCGTTGATAGAATCAACTTCTGAACGGCCTTGTTCTTCGTCATCCACATCGTCAAAAGGCACGTCAGAAAAATCTTCCGCTTCAGGCAGATTTTTCGCCGCTTCATCGATGGAAATGAGATCGTCAACCGCATCTCTTTCCGGCACCGGCGTCATGGTTTCCGGATCATTCTCATGCGGCGTGGGGTCAGGCCTGCGGGTGGGATCAGGTTCATAGGTCATAGCATGTCTCCAATGCTGAAAAGTGCTGCTCCGGTCATAAGACCCGGAGCCTTATCCACCCTAAACCCGACCTCATAAGAATGATGCGCGAAGCCTGTGGCAGATAAATCAGGAAACACACGCCCGCGCCGAGGGACCCCGACTACCCCCACAAAATACGCCCAAACCACCCTTGCCCGATACTTATCATCTGCCCCGTACCGAAAGAGGACTTTTTACGGCTAAACGGCGCAAAATGACTGTTTTTAACCGATACCCCAAGGGAGACTCCCATGCCCGATTTTGACCCTTCCGACTCTGATCATCAGCGCCTCAGCGACCTGACAGACCAGATCATCGACACCACCAACAACACCTTGCGCAAAGCCTTGTTTGAACAGCTGAAAACGGAATTCGCCCGCCATGATCAGAGGGTCGAACACAACCCGTTTACAGGCGCCCAAAGGGCAGACCACGCCCATATCAAAGGCCTGATCGAGGCGATAGACGACACCTCCCTCAGCAGCGATATGTGGATAGAAAAAATCGGTGAACTGAGAAACGCCCTCTACATGCACCGGATGGGGCGCACTCAGGCCTGATAGCCCCCTGATACCTTATGTTTGCGTAAGCGGTGCCTCCGGCGATGCACCGCTTGAAGGGGCCACAGGCAGCAGTTCCATCTTCTGCGGCACCGTCCCGATTTCAATATTATTGGCATGAAACCGCTGCAACAGATCAAGCAGCACCGCACTGCGTGCGCCATAGGCATTGCGGGGATGCGCCACATGGCCAAAACTGTTGAACATGACCCGACCATCGGCAATACGGTCAATGAATACAACCGGTTCCGGCGTTTCCAGAACCTGCGCCTCATCGGCAAATACCGATAATACAATGGCCCGCACCTCGGCCACATTGACCCCGATAGGCACGGAAAACTCAATCTGAATCCGCCCCAACGGATTTAGATGGGTCTTGTTCAGAACCGACTTTGTGATCAGTTCCGAATTAGGCACAATCAATGTGGAATGATCCCCCAGAACAATCTCCGTCGAACGCACATTGATGCGCCGCACATCGCCTTCGTCAGTACCAATACGCACAAGATCACCAATCTTCACCGGCCGCTCCGCCAGAAGGATCAGACCGGAGACAAAGTTCTGCGTTATGGCCTGCAAACCGAAACCGATACCGACAGACAAGGCTGACAACAGCAGGGCGATACGCTCAACCCCTATCCCCAGTGACGCCATGGCCCAAAGCCCGACAATCAGGAAACCGGCATAGCGCGTAATCAGACTGATGGAGTTGCGTGCACCGGTATCAAGCTCGGTCTTCGGCAGGTAGCGCTGGTCCAGCCAGGACTGGAACATGCGTACCGCTACAATGCCCGCCGTCAGCACAATCAGTGCCCGAGCCAGCGCACCGGGCGACAGGGTCATCTCCCCGATGGTGATGCCTCTGGCCAGTCGCGCCAGCTGATCGAAGATAGACGATATTCCCGTGCCAAACGGAAACAGAAGGGCTGCCACCGCCAGCAACAGCAGCGACAGCCGCACGACGCCGGACAAAACTACCCCCACCTGATCGATAAGGGTTGGCCGCACCCCAAACAGGGAAACCATCCCCTGTCCGGTACGGCTGGTGGCGCAAAATACGGTGGTCAATATATCATCCGCCACGACCCACAAAAGATAGAGCGTCGAGACGACAATAATCGCCCAGAGCAACAACCGCATCAGGATCAGACTAAAACCGACATAGCCCAGAAGGATCGCCAGAAAGCCCGCGACAACAATCAGCCAGGCCACAATCGATACCGCCCCTATCCCCGGTGAACGCTTGTTTGTCTGAGCCACATCTGCCGCCCTGACCCGCGTCAGAGACAAAAGCACACCGGCAAACAGACTCATCAGCGCCGCCACCGTAAGCACGTCCATCAGCGTCCGCAGCGGCAGACTGGCCGATATAGCCGTAAGCACAGCCTGCAACAGCGTCATAACAAAAATCAGCCCGCCTAGGGCCCATGTCCACCGCCGCAGCGCCGAGGCCAGTTCATCCGACACCGGCAATAAACGCCATGAAGCCTGATTACGCATCAGAAGCGCACCACTCAGGCTGATGATGAAGCTGCTGATGAACACGCCGGCTATCAGGGCCAGCATAATCGGCTCCCAGCGCACATGGATCATGCCCGACAGACGCATCACATGTACAATAACCCCGATGGAAATTAACGGCAGCAGGGTCTCCACACAGACGCGCCACACGGCATAGAGTGACCGCCGTATGCGTGTTGGTGGCGCAACCTTTATCAACACTTTTTGCCCGGCGCTTTTAAGTCCCTTGCGCACCGGCCAGGCCAGCGCGACAGTCAGCAAAAGACAGCCCAAAAGCCAGGCTGCACCCTGCCGCCAATTGCCCTTAAACGCCTCACTCCCAACCTCTGTCAGACGTGATATCCGCCGTATATCCCCGTTTATTTGCGCCGAAAATGTTCTCCAGAATTGCGGCGACACCAGCGAAGTAACGCGTTCAGACGCCTGACTGGATATCTGCTCGGCACGACTGGCGCGTAAGCGGTCAGACAGCTGCTCCGCCTCAACCACCACCAGCCGTCCCCGCTTGATGGCACTGTCCAGAAGCGCGCGATCACGCGCCAGCGCCCGTCTCTGGGCCAGAATGTCCGGTGCCTCTGCTTCACCCTCGGTCGGCGTCCCCAGTTGCGCCTCACGCTCAACCAGCAGATCCAGTTCCTTCTGCATGGCCGTGACCGCATCCTGCGCCGAACTGCGGGCCGTATTCAGTCTTTGCCTGAGTTGCGTGCGCTCTTCTTCGGACAGGTCAGGCGTATGGGCGGCCTCTACCGCTCTCAGATCATTAACCGCCGTCTGAATAAGGGCCAGATAGCGCGCCTCCGAGGCCTCCTGCGCCTGAAGCGGTGCACTGCCTAGTCCGGCGCAAAACAGACCCAGCACAACAATCCTGATAAGGGTTCCTGTCCATTTATGACTGGCAAATGACACCGGCACACTCCGCTTTGACCTACAGGCTTCGCACCTGAGCAATGACGAAATAAAAAAGCAAGCGTTAGGCCTGCGGCGCACAAAATAAAGGGCCTTGCAACTAGTGTCACAAGACCCTTAGGAGACAGACAAAACTGACGCTTTAAGGCGCAGGCGCTGCCGGTGGCGGCGTGGTCTGCATTGGCTCAGTTGCCGCAGGCACCTCATTAGTAACCAAAGGCTCATTCGTGCGCGTTGAACCAATTACGAACCACGCAATAAGAATAAGGGCGACCAGACCGACAACCGGCCATACCCAGTTACGATTTGTCGTTCTGACGGGCACCGTATTGTGATGACGGTCATGATGCAAAGAGGGATCGTTATGTACGGTAGGCATAGCCATACTCGTGTAAGATTTGAGATTATGGGCGATGTAACTTAAGAAAGCGAACCCCTGTTCAAAGACAAATAAAGCCCTAAAGAACAGTAGAATTTAACCCTATAGGGATTGGGATAAATTATATGCGGGTCACTTTCTTGGTGTTATAAGAATTTAGACAGTTAAACCTAGGCATTAGCCCCTATGGATTCGCGATTTACGTCAGAAATCGCCAGACCATTCAACTTTTCGTCTGTTTGCTTTTCTTCGGCCAACGTTTCTTTAAGAAGCTTGACCGCTTCCTTGTACCCAAGCTGATCGGCCAGCGTAATCAGGCTGCCATAGGTCGCAATTTCATAATGTTCGGCCTTTTGCGCCGCGACAATGAGCATGACATCACGGACGGGGCCTTTTTCGATTTCGTCGATAATATCTGCGCCTTCGGCCACCAGACCTTCCATGGCCAGACATTTGATGCGCTTAAGCTTAAGGCCATGCGCTTCAACCAACTGATCAAGGCGCTCGATCTGCCCCTGCGTTTCCTCAAGGTGCATGGTAAAGGCCTCGGACAGTTTGGCATTTGTTGCCGCGCGCGCCAGTTTAGGCAAGGCCTTGGTCAGTTGCTTTTCTGCGCTGTAAACATCCGAAAGCTCGTGAATAAAAGCTTCTTCCAGTGTCGTTATCTTGGACATGTCTTATTCCGTTTTCTAATGTGGAGGGAGGAAGCATAGAACGGACACAAAGCCTATAAGCCGCGATAACAGGATTAAATATCTTCGCGTCGCCACCTTCTCAGAAAGACATCAACGCAGGTCTTTACACCATTTTTCCAAGGCTCACGAACCGGGTCGCAGCGGATCGGATTTACCCGTATCATGTTTGCCAAGCTGTTCACCGGCTTCGGGGTATTGTTCAGGTCGCTTCTTCCACTCAGGCTTGAGTTTCTGCGTTTCCTTGGCATTGTGGCCGCTCTCCTTACCCGAAGGCTCAGGCACGGAACGCTTGTCTTTGTCTGTCATGGTTTCATCCTCTGTGCTGAATGAGGGGTTCTGCCCTCAGGGTCACAATGTTTGTGCGCGCCGAACGCGTCAGGACATAGCCGATCGTGTCCGCCAACTCTTCGGCATAGAGCATTTCCTTTGCGGCTATTTTTTCCCTCTGCTCCTCAGGACTCATCTGCTGCATATCGGCACCGACTGAGCCCGGCACAATGGTCGTGACCTTGATATTGTCTTCCATCACTTCTTTACGCAGCGTCTCGGCAAAGGCTTCTATGCCCGCCTTGGTCGCCGAATAGACGCTGGATTCCGGCGACTTGAATTCGGCACTGATGGAGCCAATAAACACCACATGACCGCCGCCCTGTTTTGACATACGCTGCACCGCTTTCTGGGCACAGGCGAGATAGGCGGTAAAGTTTGTCTCCACGACATAGCGCCATTCCTCAGGCGCCATATCCTTGATGGCATCAGCGCTCAGCCCCGCATTATTAATCAGAATATCCAGCCCGCCCAGTTGCTGATCGACCGCCTCAAACACCGCCTCAAGCCCTTCGGGTGTGGCGACATCCGCCGTCAGGCCCAGCACACCGCACGCCCCACCCGAGGCATTATCAAGTGAATCTTTCAGTTCCGCTTCATGCCGTCCAAAGGTCAGCACACGCGCACCATGCGTCTTTGCCAGCAAGGCGACGGTCGCGCGTCCAATACCGGTCGTGCCGCCGGTTACCAGTATGCGTTTACCCAGCAGCGAAGTTTCCTTGAGCTTCTCAGTCATCATTTACGTCCTTTGCGGTGAGGTTCAGGCGTGCCGGGTCTGCGATCGCGAATATCATCATCGTCGTCATAAACCTCGAGCATGCCCTCATCCGACATGGCGTCAGAGGCAATGTCTATGCCCGCACCTGGCGGCCGCTTCTGAGGCGGAGTCCGGTCTTCAGGGAACTGGTACTCATCAAGGCTCACCTGGCCGTGAAGCGGATGCAATAAGGTCGCTGAATCCTTATGCTCAGGCATTTTATTGGCTGGGGGTGGTGGCTGGGGTTGCTTGGCCATCTGGATAACCTCCTTTGCTTACCCCACAGGCTGCGCCAGATTATCTAAGTTTTCAGCCCCCATCGCAGGGCAGCAAATAAACGCACAATCTGTTATGCCTGTGCGCTCCTCGCATGCTCTTTGACACCGCACACTGCCCCCTGATGAAACCAGACGCATCTCGCCATGTAAATTTACACCCCGCGCGTTAGGCTCGGATTACGGCAAAAACAGTAGCGACAGGATAAGTGTCATGACCGACACCACACCCCACAGCCATAGCACCTATGACGTTGATCACCTGATCCTGACGCCGGACGATATTGATCTGTCACGATCCCCACTGGCCGGAAAACTGTCGGCCGAAACCTATGTGCTGGGGGCATTTAATCCCGGCATGACGCGTCTGCCGAATGGCAACCTCATGCTGTATGTGCGGATTGCCGAAGCGCTTAAAACCCCCATTTTCGGGGGCCATGTCCACGCCATCCGCTGGGATGAAGCCCATGGGTATGGGCTCGATGCCTGGCCGCTCGATCTCGCCAATACCGCCGACCCGCGCAAATTTTTACTGCATGGCGGCGGGTGGAAAATCATGGCCCTGACCTCCCTGTCATGGATATTGCCCGTCGAACTGACCCCCGACGGTCGCGAACGCGTCGCCCTCCATTACGATAAGGCCATAGCCCCGCAAAATAGCCTTCAGGCCTATGGTATCGAAGATGCCCGCGTCTCGAAAGTCGGCGACCGCTGGCTAATGACGACCTGCTCCGTCTCGCCCGAACGCCATTCCACCACGCTTTATACATCGGAAAATGGTCTCGACTGGACCTTCGCCGATATCATTCTTGACCATCAGAATAAGGACATGGTGATCTTCGAAGGCCTGATCAACGGAGAATACTGGGCTCAGACCCGCCCGCTAGGCGACCTCTATTTCGCCTATCCGCCGGGCAGTGAATGGCGCGCCGGCCCATCGATCAATCTCGCCACGTCAAAAGACAGCCTGTACTGGAAACCCTATCACAAGCCCGGCATACGTCCGGCCTCAGGCACCGTAGCCACCGCGCGCATCGGTGGAGGAACGCCTCCCATACTGACCGAAGACGGCTGGCTCAGTCTGTGGCATGGCGTCGAGCCTAAGGAAATCGTCGGCATTTACCGAACCTATTTCTCTATCCTTGACCGTGATGACCCCAGCCGGATTTTGCACACACAATCCCTGCCTGTACTGGAACCCAATCCCGCCCTGACCGCCCCGATTGAGCATCAGATATATCTGCGGGATGTCGTCTTTACGACAGGGCTGGTGGATGGCGGCGATCATTATATCGTGGCCTCAGGCGAAGCTGATCTGGCGTGCCGCATTACCCACATCCCTAAAACGCGCCTGAAACGCGGATAAACGCAAACCGGCGTTCTGAAACCCCACTGATATCAAACTGACATCTAAAGCCAATAAGGAAGGCCGCATCGCGCCTTCAGGGGCCGCTTTCAGTTTGGGGACAGAAAATGAAAAAGCATATTCTTTGCACAACCGCGCTGGTCGTCGTGGCGACCGCCTTACCTGTGTTTGCCAATGCGCAGACGGCCACGGAGGCTGATGCCGCTGATGAGGTTCAGACCATCGTCGTCACCGGCAGCTATCGTCGCAGCCTTGAAAAGGCTGTCGATATCAAGCGCAAAACCATTGGCTTTTCTGACTCTATCGTCGCCACCGATGTGGTGGATTTTCCTGAACAAAACCTTGCCGAGGCGCTTCAGCGTATTCCGGGCGTAACCATTGAACGCAGCAAGGGCTTAGGTAACCGCGTCATGGTGCGCGGCCTGCCGAGCGAATTTACCCATGTCTCGATCAATGATCTGGCCACAGCCTCCGGCAGCGGTGGCCGCGACGTTGAATTTGACATGTTTGCTTCGGAAATCATTCAGCAGGTGACGGTGCAAAAATCACCCACCGCCGCCGATGAAGAAGGCGGCATTGCCGGTTCCGTAGACATTACGACCGCACGCCCGTTTGACTATTCCGGCCGCAAGCTGGTGGCCACGGTCGAAGGCGCGCACAATTCCATTTCCGAAGAGATTGATCCGCGCTTTTCGTTTCTGGCCAGCAACACCTGGGGTGACTGGGGCGCGCTTGTCTCGTTCTCGAAAACCCAGCGCACCAACCGCACAGATTCCAATTCCGGCATCAACTTTCGCCCGTCCTTCCGCTTCCTTGAGGCTTCTGGCGTTCGTGGTACTCAGGCCGCAGAGGTGCTCGAACGCGACGCCGGTGTGATCGTAACCAACCTCAGGGATCGTGAACAGACAGGCCGCATCATCTTTCAGGACAAGGTCGGCGACCGCGCCTATCTGAACGATCAGGACAAATGGGGTGCAACGCTTTCGCTGCAATATCGCCCGTCTTCGCGCTTCAATCTGGCCTTTGACGCCATGGTCGGCGGCTATAACGCCACAGAGGACGAATATGACGCCGCCGCCTATTCCGCCTCAAGCCGCAGCACCTTTGAAACCATTCATGAATATGACGATGTGACCCTCGCCGATTACGGCATGGTCATCCTGCGCGACGTTTCCTATACGGCGACCCAGCATGAATTCCTGAGCAAGGAACGCATCAATAAAACCGACTATGCTCAGTTTGGCACCGAGTTGAACTGGCGCGGCGAGGACTGGAAGCTACGGGCACTGGCCGGTTTCTCAGGCGCTGAAAAAACCGTCGATTACGCCAACCTCAAGCATGTGGCCTATGCGCCGTCACGTACGCGCTGGACGAGCCGTGGCGGAGAGACCATCAAGAGCGATAATCCGGCCTCAATCGACATGTATAATGCGCCGGCAAGCTACCTGTTCGAAGCCTATGAAACCACGCTCGAAAAGGTCACGGATGATAAATTCGCCGCTCAGGCCGACTATACGCGCTATTTCAGCCTCAGCGCCTTTCCGGCCCTGCAATCGGTACAGTTAGGCGCCCGCTTCACTGACAAGACCAAGGAACGTCAGTATGGCACCCTGAATATTCAGGGCCCTGGCGCAGGTAATGCGTCATGGGTTAATACGCGCACCCTGGCTGACAGCGAACTGACCTCACTCAGCGACCTTGTGCCGGGCGGCAGCTATAGCGCCCGCAATCTCGACTGGCAGCAGGTGTCAAACGACTATGCCCGCCGCACCTTCCGCTATGCCGGTTTCCGCACCCCCTTTGATGACGGCCAGTATTACGAAGTCTCCGAAGAAGTCCTGAGCCTCTATGCCATGGCCGATTTCGGCTTCACTATTGCCCATGTGCCGGTGAACGTGAATGCCGGTGCGCGCTATATCGATACGACCGTCACCTCATCAGGCTTCCACCAGATTCAGAACGTCGACGGCACGACCGGCTATACCGACACGCCGGTGTCGATGGAAGGCCAGTACGACAAGCTTCTGCCGAGCCTGAACTTCACGGCAGAACTGATGCCTGACCTGATCTTGCGCGGCGCCGCTTCCGAAACCCTGATGCGTCCGGCCCTGACAGACCTCGCCTATAAGCGCACCGCAAGCTGGAGCTCGTTCCGCTTTACGGATGGCAACCCGAACCTGAAGCCGACCCTTGCCACCCAGTGGGAACTCGGTATCGAAAAATACCTGCCCGAAGGCGGTTTGCTGGCCGCTTCATATTTCTGGAAGGAGATCGAAGGCGTGGTACGTAACGCCCTGACCGGCACGGTGCCTGACGTGACGAAATATAACGCCAACGGCACCATTGACGGCGTCTATGACTTTGACGTCTACCAGCCGGTCAATGCCGATGGTGCCTATGAGGTCAGCGGGATCGAGCTGGTGGCAGTGGTGCCCTTCAGCCTGCTCAGCGAACGCCTCAGGGGCTTCGGCATCAATGCCAACTACACCAAACTCGACAGCTCGCTGACCGGTGAATCCGATCTTGGCATCCCAACGCCACCGATCGGGCTGGCTGACAACACCTTTAACGTCACACTTTATTATGAAAACGCGCGCTTTGATGCCCGTGCCTCCTATAATTACAAGGACAAATATGTCGAAAACATCGGTTATGAAATGTATCCGATCTGGCGCGACGGCTACGGCCAGCTCGATGTCTCGCTGTCCTATCGCTTCACACCGAAGATTCAGGTCAGCCTGAAGGGCATCAACATCACCGACGAAGCCACAACAGGCTACACCATGGATCCGTCTTTCCCGACCATGTATGAGCTGTCGGGCCGTCGCATCAGTCTTGGCCTTCGCGCCGAATTCTAAACACAGTCTGTGAGGGGCGGTGTCACAACGGCCCCTCGCAGACACGCTCAGGCACAGATATGATGCGGAAATCATACCAATAAATGAAATGAAGTCCCTATATAAGGGTTGCGCATTTCAATAGGCTTTAATATATTCCTTCTGCCTTGACTGAATTTTCATCTGCATTTCTTTACTCTCCGTGGGAAAATGCACGATTCACCCC
>JBCEBX010000249.1:0-3449 GCA_039206455.1 Asticcacaulis sp. | reverse complement strand
GTGCAGCAGGATCCAGAAGGCACCGGACGACAGCAGGAGGCCGCTAGGGGCCCCAAGCTGGGGGAACATACCATACCATGACCGTTTGCCCGGAGGGGCGTTTTCGGTGGCCAGCAGGACGGCACCGCCCCATTCGCCGCCAAGGCCGAAGCCCTGACCGAAGCGGCAGACGGCCAGCAGCAGGGGGGCCAGAATGCCGATCTGGTGATAAGACGGCAGGCAACCGATGATAACGGTCGAAATACCCATGGTCAAAAGGGCCGCGACCAGGGTGGTCTTACGGCCGATGCGGTCACCGAAGTGACCGAAGACAATCGCCCCGATTGGCCTTGCGAAGAAGGCAATCGAGAAGGTGGCAAAGGATTGCAGCAGCGCCGAGGTTGGGTCGCTATCGGGGAAAAAGAGTGCGGGGAAAACCAGCACCGCCGCTGTGGCATAGACGTAAAAATCGAAAAATTCGATGGTCGTGCCGATGAGGCTGGCGAGCAGAACCTGAGCCGGTGAATTTACGGGCTTCGAGGCGGGGGCGGCTGCGGTTGACATGAAGGCGGCAATCCTGAGAGCACCCGTTTTTCGGGCTTATCTCTCTGCCGTAGCGGATTTTCAGGAGTCTGAAAAGAGGGGGCGCGTAACGGCGTTGCCTGAGGTGGAATTGGCATCAGCAATGCGTGCAGGGCCAGCAAATCGTCATCGCCAAAGGTTTCGCCCGCTGTGGGGGCTTTTGCAGGGGCCGCTGCCGCAGACCTTAAGGCCTTGGCGGGTTTCAGTTCAGGCGTTCTTTTGAGTGTGGTGCGCACATAGTGCTTGTCTTCCTGAAGCTTAAGGCGGTTCATCAGATGCTCACCGGCGAGGGCGGGTGCTCTGACTTCGGTAAGGTGCACGCGTGCATAGATGCGCTCAATGAGGGTCGCGACGCGTACGGCGCGTTCAAGTTCCAGCATGTCTTCGGGCGGGGCCATGTTCTCGGCACAGATCAGCATCCGGTCGGCAAAGGCGCACAGGCGCGCTCTGCGGTCTTCGGGAGTCAAAAGTTCCTGTGCGGGATTTGTGGCCATGGGGTTATCATAGGGTGAGATGCGAAAACGGGGGTAAAACAGGTGGGAAAATGCGAAAAAAGAGCCCCCCACGGCGGGTCTTTTTTGCCCCCGTCCCATGTAGGGAGAAAAGAGACCCCTCCGTCACCGCTGGCGCGGCGACACCTCCCCATGCTTTCGCATAGGGAGGAGGGGATGCCTTAAAGATGTCCGGTTTTGGTGGGGAAGTGTCGGATAACCAAAAGGAGGACGTAATGAACAAGAATACGATTTGCCTGTGGTATGCCCGTGAAGCGGAAGCGGCGGCGCGGTTTTATGCCGAGACCTTTCCGGACAGTTCGGTTGATGCGGTGTTTCGGGCGCCTGCGGATTTTCCCGGCGGCAAGGCCGGTGATGTGCTGACCGTGCAGTTTACGGTGTGCGGTGTGGCCTGTATCGGGCTTAATGGCGGGGATATTTTCCCGCAATCGGAAGCCTTTTCGTTTCAAATTGCCACCGAGGATCAGGCGGAAACCGACCGGTACTGGGACGCGATTGTCGGCAATGGTGGCGTGGAAAGCGAATGCGGTTGGTGCAAGGACCGGTGGGGCTTGTCCTGGCAGATTACGCCGCGTGTTCTGACCGAGGCTCTGGCCGAAGGCGGTGAGGTGGGCAGGCGCGCCTTTGAGGCCATGATGCAGATGCAAAAGATTGATGTCGCGAAGATCGAGGCGGCGGTGCGGGGTTAGGGGAGCGGGGATTGGCTTGTTCACGGCTCAAGGTTCTTATCGCGCCTCCCTGCCTGTGGCGCGAGGGGAACCGTGACGGCTTGCGGTTGGGGAGGCATTTTGCTTGCGTAACAGGAAAAACAAGAACCCCCATCCGTCTTTGGCATCTGACGATGCCAAATCCACCTTCCCCATCAGAGATGGGGAAGTATGAAAGAGGCGGTGACAAGCTAAATCCTAAAAGGTCATTATACCGCAGGCTTTATCGCGCCGTAAAAGCGTCAATCCATGATGTTATATGGCGATGGCTTCGCGGACGACATGGTCGCGGAAACGCAGGAGCAGGTCGTCAGGGGTGAGAACGTCGACACGCACCCCCAATTGTTCTTCAAGTTCGACCTGAAGGCCGCAGATATCAAACAGGGTGGTTTCCGGGCGAGGCTCAATCAGAAGGTCGAGGTCGCTGGTTTCGGTGTCTGTGCCTTTGAGGGCCGAGCCAAAGACGCGGGGGTTTTTCAAGCCGAAGCGCTCAGTCAGGCGTCGGATACTTCTGCGGTTAAGATTTAAGGCGTCAGAAGGTTTCATGGGAGAAATGTACCCAATCATGGCAGCGGTGGCAATGTGTCGTGAGAGGTGGCGCGACGCGCCTCTAATGTTGCCTCGATTTATCTCTCTCTTAGTCATTTTTACTGACCTTTAATCAGCATGATAGCGATGAGACGGCCAAAAGATTTACCACTAATCTCGCTTCGATACCCTTTCATTCATTGTTGAAGATACGGAAGTAAATGCCTTTAACTTGTAGACATGTTTCGCCAAATGATTTTATATGCACGTTGATAATCTTAAGGTTGTTAATGTGTTCAAATAGGAAAGATAATGAAGATAACCGTTAATCAATTTATTGACTTTGCTTACGGGGATAAACGAAGAGATAAAGCCAAGGTTGCAAGCATAATTAGTGATCTCAATTTGCCTTACGATCCTGCAAAAGATCGATACAAGCAATTTCGAGAAGCAATGACTTCTTTTGAAGATGGGAAGATGTCTGCTAAAGACTTTGTAGATTTATACAAAAGTGTTTCTGCAAATAAATCTGCCGGATACAATGTTTTGTGCAAAAATTATCTCGAATTAAAAGAAGATCATGGTTTGGTATGGGCGGGGCGTAGTCCGGTTGAAGCAGATATTTGTGGATTGCGTATCGCAACTGCATGGTATTTGCGTACAGAAGAAAGTAATCAGATAAGAATTGTGTTTTTGAATTTTGGAAAAGAGCAGATTTCCCGAGAAAAGGAAAAGGGACTTCTGACGGTTTTACGTTTAGCAAAACCAGATTCAGCAGGAGTTGGTATACTAAATATTCAGCCGGGAACTTTGACAATTGCAACACGTCTAGACCAAAATGAAGCTGACTACTTGTGTAAGCGAGCGTCAAAATTCGCGGCTATTGCTAAAGACATTCAAGCAGGAGGATAGTGTATCAAGATTAATTTATAACAGTTTATTTTAGTCCTAGATCAGATATCTAGTTTGGGATGGCTTGAGAAAGCAGTCTATGGTCGAGCTTATGTGCAAGTTATAAGATACATTGAATTTAAAAGTATGGACTAGAAATGAACGATAAAGAGATCGGAAAACGCTTCTCGCATGTTTACTTGGTTCGAGGCGGGCCAGAGAAGGATAGCAAAAAGGCCCGTTTCCGACT
>JBCEBX010000248.1:0-3449 GCA_039206455.1 Asticcacaulis sp. | reverse complement strand
GGCCTCATCGGGGCTGAAGGATGCCGGTTATCAGTATATTGTCATTGATGACTGCTGGCAGAGTCACCGCGATGAAAAGGGTAATATTCAGGCTGATCCGGAGCGCTTTCCGTCGGGGATAAAGTCGCTGGTGGATTATGTGCATTCTAAGGGCCTGAAGTTCGGGCTTTATTCCGATGCCGGTGTTCTGACCTGCGCGGGGCGTCCGGGGAGCGCCGGTTACGAGTTTCAGGATGCACGGCAATATGCCGAATGGGGCGTCGATTATCTGAAATATGACTGGTGCTATACCGGCACACGTAACGCCGAGGCTGCCTATACGATCATGGCCAAGGCCCTGAGGGCTTCGGGGCGGGACATTGTTCTCAGTATCTGTGAGTGGGGGGACAATAATCCTTCCGCCTGGGCACATAAGGCGGGACATATGTGGCGCACGACCGGCGATATCTTTGATGCCTGGGAAGGGCAGCAGGGCTATTCGATCGGCATGACCAACATCCTCGATAAGCAGGTCGATCTGTGGCGCTATTCCGGTCCGAACCAGTGGAACGATCCCGACATGCTTGAGGTCGGTAATGGGGGCATGACGGTGACCGAATATGAGTCGCATTTCAGCCTGTGGGCCATGTTGGCGGCACCGCTGATTGCCGGTAATGATATGGCCAATATGGATGCCGATACGCTGCGTATCCTGACCAATAAAGACGTCATTGCCGTCGATCAGGACAGTTTGGGCGTGCAGGGCCGTCGTATCCATAAGGACGGCGATCTGGAAATCTGGGCGCGTCCGTTAAAGGGCGGTGACTATGCGGTGGTGCTGTTCAACCGTTCAGCCGAAGCGAAAGACATGCGCGTGACGTGGGAACAGCTTAATTTGCCTCAGGGGTTAAGGGCCGAAGTGAAAGACCTGTGGTCGAAGAAGGTGACAAGGAATGTCGCCGGAAGCTATGGCGGCAGTGTGGCGTCGCATGGCGTGATCATGGTACGCTTTACGCCTAAGCGGTTGTAGGGGGGATAGTTTAGCACTGCGCCGCCCTTTCATAAGTGCCCCCTCCGTCGCGGACTTGCGCCGCGACACCTCCCCCGTAAACAGGGGAGGATGATCTCAGCTCCTCGGGGCAAACGGGTGCAGGGCCTGAGGCCCTGCGTTCGGAAACGGGACATTAACCATTACTCTACACCGGATTTTCACTTCACTGGGCTAAAGCTGTCTCAAAATAGGCCGATAATGAGATGGTGGGCAAATGGCTAAGACAATCCTGATCTGTGACGATGATCCGACGCAAAGGCGGCTGATACAGGCGGTGCTGGAGCGTGAGGGGTTCTGCGTCTTGCATACGGAAAACGGGCCGGAAGCCTTTGAGCGCTTATCGACGACCTCAGGTATTGATGCGGTTATCCTCGATCTGGTGATGCCGGGTCAGTCGGGCATTGATACGCTTAAGGACATCCGTGCGGCAGGTATTCGCACGCCGGTGGTGGTGCTGACCGGAAATGGCGGCATCGACACGGTGGTCAGGGCCATGCAGGCCGGGGCGCAGGATTTCTTCGTCAAGCCCGCCTCGCCGGAGCGCATTCTGGTCAGTGTACGCAATGCCTTGCAGATGGGCGATTTGAGCAAGGAAGTGACGCGGCTCAAGAAGCAGGCGAGTAACCGCATCGGTTTTGACGATCTGGTGGGGACTTCGGGCACCATGATGATGGTGCGGCGTCTGGGGGAGCGGGCGGCGAAGTCGAATATTCCGGTGCTTATCCTCGGGGAAAGCGGGGTCGGTAAGGAACTGATCGCGCGCGCCATTCAGGGCTCAAGCGAACGTGCGGGCAAGCCTTTTGTCGCCGTCAACTGTGGGGCTCTGCCGGAAAATCTGGTGGAATCCATCCTGTTCGGGCACGAAAAAGGCTCGTTTACCGGTGCGTCTGACAAGCATCTGGGGAAGTTTCAGGAGGCCAGTGGCGGCACGCTTTTCCTTGATGAAGTCGGGGAATTGCCGCTCGATATGCAGGTGAAGCTGTTGCGCGCGCTTCAGGAAGGCGAGATCGATCCGGTCGGTTCCAAGCGCCCTATCAAGGTCGATGTGCGTATCATTTCGGCGACCAACCGTAATCTGGCGGAGCAGGTGGAAGCCGGGCGGTTCCGCGAAGATTTGTTTTACCGGTTGAATGTATTCCCGATTGAAGCGCCGTCACTGCGTGAGCGTCGGGAGGATATTCCGGCGCTGATCGAGCATTTTATTCGTCGCTTCAATGTCGAGGAAGGCAAGCGGGTTACCGGCGTTGCGCCTGAGGCTATGCAGCAGCTTGCGGCCTATGACTGGCCCGGCAATGTGCGTCAGCTTGAAAATACCGTTTATCGCGCGATCATTCTGGCGGATGCACCCTATCTGCAACCGTTTGATTTTCCGGCTATCAGCGGTGTTAGTCAGCCGGTGCCGGTTGTTCAGGCGCTTGAGCCTGCGGTGGTCAGTGAGCAGCGGGAAGCGACCATGCAGCTTGAGGATCAACCGGTGCGTATCCTTGATCAGGCCGGACATCTGCGTAAATTAGAAGATATCGAGCGTGACCTGATTGAACATGCGATCGGGGTCTATGCCGGGCATATGTCGGAAGTCGCGCGGCGTCTGGGGATCGGGCGGTCCACGCTCTATCGCAAGGTGCGCGATTGCGGCCTTGAGGGCATGGTCAAGGAAGCGGGCTAGCAGGGTCGCGGACTCTGCACCCGTTAGACCTGAGATGAAATCACATTTCGGCTTTGCTGCAAATAGTTGCGACCCGTTCGGTAATCATTTTCATTTGTTCTTTGTCGCGTATCTGATCCGCTTCAAAGTCCGACAACAATTTACTATGTGCGGGATCGTTTTCCCTTTTCATAACCTGTATAAGGGTTTCGCGGGTGGTAATTATCTCATTGAGATCGTTCAGGGCTGTACGGCCTGAACCGCATGCTGTGGTGTAATCACTGGCATGCATGGCTTCGACTACATTGCGTGTAGAAGATGAAAATCTCTCGGTGGCTGTGTTTAAGTGATTAAAGGTCTCGCTCGCTGTTTGAGCTGCAGAGGCGAATGCGGTGCCGCTTAGAGCAAGTACTAAAATTGACTGACGAAAAATAACCAAAGACGTTCCCCTCCCGTGATAAAACGCGTTGTTATCTAAACGTGGCGTAAGAGGGGAGTCAATTGCAGTTTAGCCTCTCACCCTGACCCTCTCCCCGAGGGGAGAGGGAATTGGATGGAAGGGGTTTCACACCTCGGGGCAATTGGGTGCAGGGGCTAAGCCCCTGCTGCCTTGATGTAGACTTCCGAGCCGAGGGCTTTGAACTTTTCCGACATTTCCGACATGCCTGAGGCGGCGGCTTCAAGGTCGGCCTTTTCGTTGTCAGTCATGTTGGCCGCATAGTCGCGCACTTCCTGCGTGATCTTCATCGAGCAGAATTTGGGGCCGCACATCGA
>JBCEBX010000247.1:1588-3452 GCA_039206455.1 Asticcacaulis sp. | reverse complement strand
GGATAGCGCTTTTAACGGCGTGTTGCAGGTTAAAAACGACTATGATTTCACACCCTTGTCGGCGGTCACGTTTGAGTGGGCCTGGGTGAGGTTTGCGTCTGCGGATGGCAAGCAAAAGGAACAGGTTGTGGCGCAGGGTCGGCTTAACGGGCCGGATATTGCGCCCCATGCGGCGGGTCAGTTAGCGGTGCCCTTACCGGCGCAATGGGCGCAGGCCGATGCCCTGCGGGTGGTTGCGCGTAAAGGGTCGGAAACGCTTTTGACCTGGGTCTGGGGAACGGATTTTGCGGCTTCGGGTGATAAGACGGGTCGTCGTCTGGGAACGCCTGCGGTCAGCCAGACCGGTGACGTGATTGTTTTTTCGGTAGGTAAGGTGACGGCGCGCTTTGATGCGCAAACGGGGCTGTTGCAGACCTATAGCCGTGACGGTGAGACGGTGGGCCTGTCGGGTGGTCCGCGTCTGGTATTGTCGCGGCCTCTGGCGATTTCGCAAAGCGATCCGACGAAGAAGGCTGAGCCTGAGTGGCAGGAAATCTCAGCGACCTCTGACGGGGTTTATCTGTTTGACAGTCCGCGTCTGGTGAACAAGGTATGGGTTGATCTGGGGGTTGCCGTGCAGGACGGCTGGAACGGGTTCCGGCTGGAAATCACCCACGATGGCCAGAACTGGGAGACCGTCTATAAAGGCACGCGGGTGTTTGGCGACGGGCTGGACTATGTCTTCCCACCGCAGGCCATCAGAGGCTTGCGGATTAGCGAATTAGCCGGTGTTCGCGCGACGCCGCGGATTGCCTCAGTGAAGGTCGCCTACGAGGCTTATCGCTTTGCATTGCCGGAAACAGGTGCGGTAAGGGTTACGAGCGGTACAGCGACCGATCCGGTAACAGGGCGTCCTGTGGTCTGGCTGGAGGCCCCTAATGCCGGTGGGCTTGAGACGGTGCGGTGGGTGTTGCGTGAAGACGGGGCGCTGACGCTTGATTACGCCTATAGTCTGACGGGGCCGATGCTCTATCACGGGGTCGGTTTTGATCGGCCCTTAACCGACGTGGCTTCGGTGAAGGGGTTGCTGCGCGGGCCGACGCCGGTCTGGCAAAACCGTCAGCGCGGGCCGGTTCTGGGGGTGCATGAGATTGCCGGTCAAGGTCTTGATGGCCTGCCCGAAGCGCAAACGGCAGGCTATTATGCCGACCCGCATTGGGTAAAGCTTGAGGCGGGTCGTAAGGGGCTGACGATTGTCAGCGAAGGTGCGAAATATCTGCAACTTGGGGCGCGGCTGACGGATTTTCCCACGACAACGGTCGATTTCCCCGAAACGGATATCGGATTCATGAACGCCATACCCGGTATGGGCGCGAAGTTTCAGGCGGCGGAACTTACCGGGCCGCAGGGCGAACCCTCTGTGGCGCAGGGGCAATATAGCGGACGGCTGATTATCAAATAGACGCCGTCCCCGAGGATGATCGCATTTGAGCGAATCCTGTTATATTTGCGCTTTGCGCTGTGTATGAAGTTTGATATGGCTGCATGATAACGGGACATTGCGTTCAATATGAAGCTTAGTCAGGACAGACAAGACGCGCACAATGGCACATTGGCGAGCCTGCACAGTAAGTATAGTGCCGCCCTGCGCCAGTTCTTTGCCCGCCGTCTGAGCAATCGGGATGAGGCGCAGGATCTGACGCATGATCTTCTGATCAAGGTTGCCCATCGTGCGGATGTAGAGCATATGGAAAATCCCGAAGGGTTCCTGTTTTCCGCCGCCGCCAATGTGCTGCGTGATCGTAACAGACGTGACAGAATAGCCTCACGCCATTTCGGTGAATTGACCTCGACAGAAAAATATATTGAGGATATTTCGCCTGAG
>JBCEBX010000247.1:0-1578 GCA_039206455.1 Asticcacaulis sp. | reverse complement strand
GTAGTAAACAATCACTGGAACGCATAATGGTTGCGTTGGAAAAACTGGACGGTCGGGCACGTGATGTGTTTATTCTGCATCGGCTTGAGGGGATGAAATATGCCGACATTGCGCGAATCTATGGGTTGTCTGTCTCGTCTATCGAGAAAGATATGATGCGCGCTATCGCTCATCTTGCCAGTTTTGCTGAGTTGTGAGGTCTTAGTTTTGTCCCAACCGACACTCCCACAGGCCATATTGCTGGCGGCTGCGGAATGGCTCCAGAAACGGACTCAGGACGAAGACTTCGATCAGGCGGCCTTTGACGCGTGGCTGACGGCCGATCCGCGTCATGAAGAGGCTTGGAGACGCACGCTGTCGATGTGGGAAAGTTTCGACGAATATCGCACGGCTCCGGAAATTCTCTCGCTTCGCACACGTGTTCTCAAGTCTGCATTCCAGCGCGAAAAGCGGCGCTGGAGTCTGGATATGGGGCGTCCGGATTTGGGGCGTCGGGGTTTGTTGGTTGGCGGGGCAGGCATTGCCGCTGCAGCTGTGGCAGGTGTCGGGGTAACCTTCTTTTCCGGGCGTGAAAAAGTCAGAATTTATGAAACCGGCATTGGCGAGATGCGCACACTTCTGTTGCCGGACAAGTCGCTGATTACACTTGATGCGTCTTCGCGGATTCAGACTCGTTTCAACGACAGCTCACGCCAGATCAGGCTCACGCAGGGGCGTGCGCATTTTGAGGTGGCGCATGATGCCGCCCGCCCGTTTCAGGTCAATGTGGAGGGGCTGGTGGTCACCGCACTTGGCACGGACTTTACAGTTGACCGCCGCGAAAAATCCATGTCTGTGGCTTTGTTTAATGGCAAGGTCATGGTGGCAGACAAGGGCAATGCGCGTCGCCGAAGTCATGAGCTTCAGCCGCTTCAGGCCCTGACCCTCAGCTATGCAGCATCAGAGGATTTCAGCCTGCGCACGCTTGATCCCGTTCAGGATCTGGCCTGGCGTGAGGGGCGTCTGATTTTTGACAGTGAGCGACTGGTGGACGCTATCGCGCGTATGAATACCTATTCCCCCACGAAGATCACGGTTGCGGGTGAGGCGGGTGATCTCAGGATCAGTGGTATGTTTATGGCTGGCCAGACCGAAGCCTTTGTTGAAGCGCTTGAAGCCTATTATCCGCTGACGGTTGAAAAATCTGCCAATGGCAGGGTCATTCGCGCGCAAAACCCATAAGGGCTTAGGGGGTCAATATCGAGTAGGCGTTCTAAAAACAGGCACAGGCATTTGCCACAATTCAGGCAAGTGTCGAATGCCTGACTATTCCGCAAAAAGAAGAGAAAAACGCGGGTAAACAGGGATGAGGGAAAACAGAAGGAGCATCAGTCTCTTTGTGCGCCTGTGTGTCATGGCCTGTGCATTACTGTGTTCTTCTGTCTTCGCGACCGGTAATGTCAGACAGGCCTATGATATACCCGCCGGTTCGCTGGGTAATGCACTTGATGACTTTGTCGCTTCAGCCCGTACGCCCGTCCTGTTTGACCGTGATCTGGTGAGGCATAAATCCAGTCCGGCGGTTAAGGGCAACTATAC
>JBCEBX010000246.1:1521-13788 GCA_039206455.1 Asticcacaulis sp. | reverse complement strand
CCTTAATCCTATCGAAGAGGCACGTGCCTATCGCGCACTGATGGAGCGTTTCGGCCGAACACAGGATGCCGTGGCGCAAGTGGTTTCAAAATCCCGTAGCCATGTCGCCAATACGCTGCGCCTGCTGGCCTTGCCTGAGACCATTCAGGATCATGTGCTACACGGTCGTTTGACCAGTGGACATGCGCGGGCCATTGCCACAGCCGATAATGCTGAAGAATTGGCGGAACTGATTATACAGAAGGGTCTGTCTGTACGGCAGGCCGAGGCGCTGTCGCGTGATAGTCAGAGTGGATATGAGACAAAATCGGCTCGCGCCAAACCACAGCCTAACGCTGATACGCAAGCGCTGGAACAGGACCTACAGGAAATTTTGGGTCTCAATGTAAAGCTGGATGACCGTGGCGGTAAGGGGGAACTGCGCCTTAGCTACGCTAATCTCGAACAGCTTGATGATCTGTGTCGCCGTCTGATGCAGGCTTAAAGACCCAGTCTTTTCGCGCGGCCGGCAATGCTCATATAGAGCCGTTCAGCAATGAGTAAATCAGGCATTCCGGTCGTCTTGCACAGCTTATCGGTATCAATAAGTTCTTTGGACAGGCCGTCGATCAGATGGTCTGTCCAGTTTCGCGCCTGTCGCAGAAACTCGGCTTCCTGTTTCCAGAATACACCGGCAGCTTTTGCGGCCTGTTTGGCGTCAATGCCCTTTTGAATCTGCGCCTGTATAAGTCTGAGCTTGATAAGGTGCGCATTCAGGGCACGGAGCGCGTCAATCCCGCTTTCACCTTCGGCAAAAGCGCGACGTAAACCGGCCTGAGCCGGAGCCATTTTGGCACCAAAGGCCTCGAGGGCTGCCTGATAGAGTGAGGCTTCGGGCTCAACGCCCAGAAAATCCTGTAACTCTTTGGCATCCAGCGTCTTTTTAGACCCTGGCCCGATAAACAGGCAGAGGCGCTCGATTTCCTGACGCGCCACGCCACGTTCACGTGGTAAGCGGTTGGCGAACATATCCATCGCATCAGGGGTGAGGGCGACTTCATTTTTCGCCAGAGTTTCCCGTGCCATACGAATAACGTCGCCGGTTTCATCCTCGTAGCAGGCAATCGACGCCATGGCCTTATCGGCATCGGCCAAACGCCTGATGGCAGAATCTGTCCCGAGACCACCGGCCTCAATCAAAAAGAAGGTATCTGAATGGTTGCTGCCCCCAAGATGGCTTTTAAGTGCCGCAGCGACCGCCTTATCGAGTGAGGTTTTCTCAGAGAAAAACTTCAGGCGCACCAGTCGACGCCCGCCCATTAAAGACTGTGCCTGAAGTTCATCCTCAAGACGCACCGGATCGGCATCAATATCGGAGTCTGTCAGCAGCGAGACGTTAAACGGGTCTTTTGGGTCAGCAACTATCCGTCGTGCCAGCATATCGCCGCGTTCAATGACCTGACCGCGGTCCTTACCATAGATCAGGCAGGCACAGGTCTCCGCAGACGGTTGCTTGAGGAAGGCTTCAATTTCAGGCCGCTTGACCAGCTTCATGACGGTATAAGCGCTATTGCTGACCGTGGAAATAAAGCGCCAGTTCGGAATGAATGCGATCGGCAACACTTATGGCCGCACGTTCCTGACCGTCCTTCTGGGCCACAACTCCGACATAGGGCGATTGATTGGATGTGTCGTAAGTTGTTGTATCCACGAAGTTTCCGCGCGTAATGACCCGACGGGTTTTAATATCTGTCAGCGTATAGGTAACGGCGTTGGAAATTTCGGCACGAACGGCCGTATCATCGACCTGAAGGCCGACATCATAGCGTCTTTCGCGAAGGGTAACGGTCAGGCGATAGAGTTTGGGTTCGGATTCATTGATATTGAGCGTGGTGACAAGCCGGTTACGCACAAAGTAACCGGTGCGCGTCTCAGGGGTCACCAGATCTATATGCGCCAGTTTCAGCCCCAGATCTTTTTGTGCATAGATAGGGGTGAACCCGCACGCCGTCAGTCCGGTAAGGGCCGTAAGACCAGCCATGAAACCCAGCAGATGACGGCGTTGAAGGCGGCGCATGATTTATCCTACGACAAAGTTGAGGATACGGTTCGGAACGACGATGACCTTACGAACGGTAACGCCCTCAAGATGTCGCTTAACGGTTTCATCTTCAAGCGCCATTTGACGGATTTCATCTTCGCTGGCACCAATTCGTACCGAAAGTTCACCACGTTTCTTACCATTTACCTGTACGGGCAGAACGTAAACATCGTCCTGTGCCAAAGCCGGATCAAATACCGGCCAATCTGTTTCGGCGATCAGGCCCTTATGTCCCAGACGCACCCAGCCTTCTTCAGCCAGATGCGGGGTTATAGGGGCGATCAGACCCGCCAGAATGGTCAGGGCCTCACGACGGGCGTCAGTACCGGTTTTGGCGATGTCTGAGGCGCGCAGTGTGTTGACGAATTCATAAAGCTTGGCGATGGCCGAGTTAAAGCGGAAGGCTTCAAAGCCTTCGGTAACGGCCTTGATGGCCTTATGAGCGGCCTTGCGCAGCTCGAGTGCCGCAGCCTCGTCTGTGGCGGCCACATCGCCCTCAGGCAGACGATCAAATTCCGCCCAGACGTTTGAGGTAAAGCGCCATGAGCCTTCAACACCGCCGGTGGTCCATTGCACATCGCGTTCAGGCGGTGAGTTGGACAATACAAACAGACGCGCCGCATCAACGCCATAGGTCTGGAAGATGTCTTCGGGGGCGACGACGTTCTTCTTGGACTTCGACATTTTTTCAATGTCGCCAATCTTCAGGTCTTCGCCTGTCGACAGACGCACGGCCTTACGCTTATCACCTTCGGTAGTGATATCGACATCTGACGGATCAACCCATTCGCCACCGGGTGCCTTATAGGTTTCATGGGTCAGCATGCCTTGCGTGAACAGACCGGCAAAGGGTTCCTTGACACTCAAGTAGCCGCAGGTGTGCAGGGCGCGAGTAATGAAGCGCGAATAGAGCAAGTGCAGAATGGCGTGCTCAATCCCGCCAATATACTGATCGACCGGCAGCCAGTAATCAGCAGCGGCCTTATCAATCGGCTGGTTTGAATGGGGCGAGGTGAAGCGGGCAAAATACCATGAGGAATCGACGAAGGTATCGAGTGTATCGGTTTCGCGACGCGCCGCCTTGTTACAGGTTGGGCAATTGACATGCTTCCAGGTTGGGTGGCGATCCAGCGGATTGCCCGGCACATCAAATCTCACATCCTCAGGCAGGCTGACCGGCAACTGATCGTCAGGTACGGGTACGACCCCGCAATCATCACAATGGATGACAGGGATTGGACAACCCCAATAGCGTTGACGTGAGACGCCCCAGTCGCGCAAACGATAGATGGTTGCGCCCTGACCGGTACCGGCGGCTTCGATACGGGCAATGGCCTCAGCCTTGGCCGCTTCGATATCCAGACCGTTGAGGAAGCCGGAATTAAACAGTGTACCAAGGCCGGTATAGGCCTCGTTTTCAACCTTGAAGCTATCGTCGGCATTAGGCGGCAGAACCACTTCAACGACCGGCAGATCATATTTACGGGCGAAATCGAGATCGCGCTGATCGTGGGCCGGACAGCCGAAGATTGCGCCGGTGCCATAGTCCATCAGGATGAAGTTGGCGATCCACACATCAAGGGTTTCACCGCCTTTGAAGGGGTGGGCGACCTTAAGGCCCGTATTGAAGCCGAGCTTTTCGCCGGTATCGATTTCTTCCTGAGTGGTGCCGCCTTTTTTGACCTCAGCCAGAAACGCTTCAAGCTCAGGCGTCTGCGGCAGAGCTTTAACCAGCGGATGATCGGCGGCAATACCAACAAAACCCGCACCAAACAGTGTATCGGGACGGGTCGTATAGACCTCAAGGCCGTCCGCAAAACCTTCCGGGGCCTGATCGGCAAAGGCAAATTTAAATTTCAGACCCTTGGAACGGCCGATCCAGTTTGACTGCATCAGGCGCACCTTGTCCGGCCAGCGGTCAAGCGTTTCGAGGCCCTCTGTCAGATCATCAGCATACTGAGTGATCTTCAGGAACCACTGGGTCAGCTTTTTCTTTTCGACCAGTGCGCCTGAGCGCCAGCCGCGGCCATCAATGACCTGCTCGTTAGCCAGAACCGTATTATCGACCGGATCCCAGTTAACGGTGCTTTCTTTGCGGTAAACCAGATCATGCTTCAGAAGATCAAGAAACCACTTTTGCTGCTGGCCGTAATAGGTTGTGTCGCAGGTGGCGAACTCACGTGACCAGTCAATCGACAGCCCCAGTTGCTGCAACTGGGCGCGCATATTGGCGATATTGTCGTATGTCCAGCCCTTGGGGTGGATTCCACGTTCCATGGCGGCGTTTTCTGCCGGCATACCGAAGGCGTCCCAGCCCATGGGGTGCAGCACATTGAAACCGCGCGCGCGCTTAAAACGCGCCACCAGATCACCCATGGCATAGTTACGCACATGGCCCATATGGATGCGACCCGATGGATAGGGAAACATCTCCAGGACGTAATATTTTGGCCTGTCACCGGCTTCAGAAGGCGAGCGTGTGCGGAAGACGTTGGCGTCATCCCATCTTTTGCGCTGGCGAGGTTCGGTTTCTTTTGGGTTGTAACGTGACATTCAGGAACAGGCCGGGATACGGGTTAAAACTGAAAAAGAGCGCCAGAGCCGACGGGCCCTGAGCGCTCCTTTTAAAACAAAGGGTAAAATCCGTAAAAGTACGGACTTAGTTACGAACATCCGAAAGACGCAACTGACGGGCGCGGGTCAGGATAGCGTTTTCAATATCGATCTGGGTTTGAGCCGTTACGGTGGTGTCCACCCATTGGCCGCCATTATTGACTTGCTTATAGAGCGACACATTCAGTGCGTCAGCACGCAGGCGCGTATCGAGAATATAGATGGTGGCCTTGAAGCGCTCATCAGGCTTTTCAGGGTTGGCATACCATTCAGTAATGATCGTGCCGCCCCAGGGATCAGCCGAAGCCAAAGGCATGAAGGAAATCGTATCCAGCGAAGCGCGCCACAGATAGGCGTTGACGCCAATACCGGTATCGGCATTCGTATTCGCGTTTTTGCTGCCGCCAAAACCAAACAAACCGGAGCGCGGTGCATCGGTTAGCGTTGTGTCGCTCTTCTGGCCGAAGCCGAGGCATCCCCCAAGGCTCAGGGCCAGGGCCGCAACGCCCATAGTCAGCACAGCCTTAACCGTCTTCGTCATAGAGTGATCGCTCCGCAAAAAATCTTTGTATCTGCGCCATATATGGCCGTTCATCCGTACCGGAATGCTCTATAGCACGCCCAAGCGGGGGTCTGACAAGAGATTCATTTAGCCTTGCTCGCATCAAATTGAGACACTTATGGGGCAAAAGGCGCGTCTCCGTGATATTGAGCGTGACCATTTGAACACAATAAATGCGCGAAATTGACGGATGAGGCAAAATTCGTTCAATTAATTTGACGTTATCCCGTAATCCGTCTTAATCGGAAATTGACATATCAAAGCCAGATTAACGGCATAAGATATGCGGGCTGCGGAGGAAACGGGTTGTCGACGGTACATAAAACCGTAACATTACCTATATAATGCGCATGCCCTGACTATTAAGCGGCTTCTGTTGTGAAGCGGTCATAAAGACGAAGCAAGTTGTTGGTGTGATGAAAAAGATTGTGTCATTAATAGCGCCGGTTGCGGCTCTGGCAATTGCCGGAAGCGCTCTGCCTGCCTATGCGCAATCTAACAAAACCACCCGTGCAACCGAAGCGTCGTCACCGGCAGCGGCCCTTAGCCTGACGACGGGCGCAGGTACGCAAAAAGATTCCGGTAATGCCAGCCCGACCAACAAAATTTACCAATGGTCCCTTAAGGGTCGCTGGGGTCTTAAGCTGGATGTCACCGAAGAAGAGTCCCGCCCGAGCGGCTGGAATGACGTCGATGCTGGTGCCTTCTATAAGATTTCGCCTTCAGTCCGCGTAGGCGGCACCGTCGGTTTTGGTGAAAAGACCAAAGGTCTTCAGCCCAAGGACCCGGTTGGCGAAGAAAAGCAGCCACGCGTGCGGCTGGAAACCACCTTTAAGTTCTAAGGTTTAAATGCGTCTATCGCCCCAAAGCCGGACAGGCCGCTTTGGTTCAGCAAATGCGCGTTATCGACTGTAATCCCCCCCAGACCCATTACCGGCACAGGACTTAAGGCACAGACCGCTTCTATGCCTTTCAAGCCCAATGCCGGTTTCCCGACCGCTGACGGGCTTTGGCTTGGAAATACAGGTGAAACGAAAATCGCATCAAGGGCGGTGATCCCGGTCTGCTTCAAGGCCTCAGCCTTATGGCAGGCACCGGTCAGACATAAGGCTGGATAAAGCGTCCGCAGGTTTGCCGCGTCTTTAAGATGACTTTCCGACAGATGTATGCCTGCCGCTCCAACTTCCAGTGCCAGTTCCACATCATTACCAATCAGGAGCTGAAGGTTCTTTTCCTTTGCCAGTCCTTGCAGGACACGGGCGTGCGCCAGCGCATACCGGTCACCGAAATGGCGATAGACGATGGCTGAACTTTCGGGCAGGTGGGCGGCAATGTCTTCGGGATGAGGGGTGCGGACGGGATCTGTAAAGAAATACAGGCACGGCAAATCTGCGCGGGGGCTGGACATATGGGCGTGACGGGCTATGTCTCTGGCGCGGTTCATTAAAAAAGCGAAACGGGTTTTATATGTCATCTCAGCAACCTGCGACGGACTCCGCTGCCAATTATGCGCGTATTGTTCGTGATATGCAAAAAGCTTTGCGCCAGAGCGGACGCGGTGCGGAGGCGGCACGTCTGACGGCGGTTTCTAAAAACCAGCCCTGGGAGGTGATTGAACCGGTGCTCAAAGCCGGTCAGCGCCAGTTTGGTGAAAATCGCGTTCAGGAAGCCATGCAGCGCTGGGGTGAGGTGCGGAGCGAATATATGGACCTTGATCTGCGTTTGATCGGCCCTTTGCAAAGCAATAAGGCCGCGGAGGCCGTAGGCTTTTTTGACTGTATCGAAAGTGTCGATCGGGAAAAGATTGCCCGCGCCATCGCCGATGAAGCCCAGAAACAGGGACGTTGCCCGCGGCTTTTCATTCAGGTGAATATCGGTGAGGAAGCGCAAAAGGCGGGTATCCTGCCTCAGGATGCCGACGGTTTTATTAAAACCGTACAGACCGATCTCGCACTTAAAATTGAAGGTCTCATGTGCATTCCGCCGGTGGCCGGCCCGCGCGGGCCTTATTTTGCGCTGTTGCGCAAGATTGCCGAACGTAACGGATTGCGTGCCCTAAGCATGGGTATGAGTGATGATTTCAAAACCGCCATTGCCTTCGGGGCAACGGAAATCCGTGTGGGCACGGCGATTTTCGGCCACAGATAAGCCTCCGTTACCGCATGATGCGATTGACCTGACGGCTGATGATTTCAAGGCTCCAGTCGTCGGGTAAAACCTTGAGCAGGGCCGCAGACGCCTTGTTGGGCGCACCGGGAACGCTTATAGCGCGGTTGGCCTCGCAGGCCTGATAGCCTTCGCGCGCCACCTCATCGGCCCCCATCCACATCCAGTCCGGTACATTGGCGCTGATTTTTGTTCGCGAACCATTGACGTCATGAAATTCGGAATAGGTGAAACCGGGACACAGGGCAGTAACGTGTACGCCATGATCACGGGCCTCAAGATGAAGCGACTGCGAAAACGTCGTCAGATAGGCCTTGGCGGGGGCATAAAGCGTTGTTGAGGGCGAGGCGGGCAGATAGGACGCCAGTGACGAGACATTGAGAATGCGCCCGAACTTCTGACCGATCATATCCGGCAAAACCCGATGCGCCAGCTGCGTTGGGGCCAGCATCAGAACCTGCATGAAGGCCTGATGGGTTTCATAGGCATTGCCAACAAAGCCGTCATGCAGGCCATAACCGGCATTATTGACAAGGCCGTCTACGGTTCGGCCAAGGCCCGCAACGAAGGCCAGTATTTTATCGACTGACGCCGGATCAGCCAGATCGGCGACAACCGTATGCGCCTCTACGCCAAAACGCAGGCGTATTTCTTCACTGAGCTTTTCCAGCCGCTCCTGACGACGAGCGGTCAGAACCACGTCCCAGCCATTTGAAGCATAGATACGCGCCAACGCCAGACCTATACCGCTTGAGGCACCGGTGATGAGGGCAAGTCGTCGCATGTGATGAGCCGTTTCTGGTTATCTGTCAGTATTTTGGATCAGCCAACACGATAAGCGTTTCAATGGCAAGCGCTTTATATCTGGCTTATCAGATCAGCCACGGTGATTTTAGACAGGGCCTCGACCGCGGCGGTGTCGGCGCTTTTCATGGCCAGACTGACGGCCTTGGGGATGGCCTGACCGACGGGACAGCCCTTTGCCCCTGCCGGTGTGCTGCCAAGGTGCGCGCAACCATCAACCGCGCGCAGGACCTGATCAAGCGTAATGGTTTCAGCGGGTCGCAAAAGCCATGTACCGCCTGAGACACCTGAGCAGGTAGCGACAAAACCGGCCTTGGCCAGTTGGGTGGTCATGCGCCGGATAACCACGGGATTGGTCGGTATGGAGGATGCCAGAACCGAGCTTGAGACCGCCTGCTCACGCGCATAGGCGCCCCTGTGCGCCAGATAGGCGAGGGTATGGGCCGCTACGGGAAATTTCTGACTGTCTGACATATCGGTTTATTGTTAAGGTATTTTGATGAGCATTCCTAGGGGCAGGTCACATCCGTCACAGCTTTGAGGTTGAAACCCCCTATAAATGGGCGTATGGAGCGCCGCGTTCAAGCGAAGACCCCGTTGATATCCTGTGTGTCTGGTCTTCAGGAGAGTTTACATGACTGGCGTTACCCCTGATACGCCCCCTAATGCGCCTGAAGTTTCGTCGGCAGCGGACCTCATAGATGGCGCCAGCGCTCCCACCCCTCCCCATCAGCCCCCTCATGGCACTCACAAATCCGGTGGTGCCGGATTCTGGGTGCTGGCGTTTGGGTCTATGGGGGTGGTGTTTGGTGACATTGGCACTAGTCCGCTCTATGCCTTTAAGGAAGCCCTGCATATTGCGGCCACAGACGGCGTGACGCGAGCCGAGATCCTTGGCGTCGTGTCTCTGGCGCTGTGGGCGCTGATACTGGTTGTGACGGTAAAATATGTCTTTTTCATCATGCGCGCCGACAACAATGGTGAAGGCGGCGTCCTGTCACTGATGGCTCTGGCGCAACGGGCACTGGGCAAACGGACACGCATTATTTTTATTCTCGGGGTCATAGGGGCAGCTCTGTTCTATGGCGATGCGGTTATTACACCGGCCATGTCCGTTATGGCGGCTGTTGAGGGCCTGAGAACCATTCCGGCGCTTGAACACGCTATTAATGGCCAGGTGGTGCTGCTGATTGCCGGCGCCCTGCTGATTTCCCTGTTTATGATCCAAAGCCGTGGCACTGCCAAGGTGGGCTTCTTTTTCGCACCGGTTTGCATTCTTTGGTTTGCGATAATGGGGGCTTTGGGGGTCTATAAGCTGATCGATCAGCCGCAAATCCTTCTGGCGTTTAATCCCTATTATGCCGTGAAGTTTCTGGCCGAACACAGTCTGGCTGGTTTTCTGGTCATGGGGGCGGTATTTCTGACCGTCACGGGAGCCGAAGCCCTGACCATGGATATGGGCCATTTCGGGCGCTGGCCGATTCAGGCCGCCTGGACATTCTTTGTCCTGCCTTGTTTGGTGCTGAACTATCTGGGGCAGGGGGCCTTTGCCTTTGACGTCCTGATCCAGTCCGAACTCAGCGGCATAGCCTTTGAGGAACGAAACTGGTTCTTTGAAATGGCACCGCTGTCCTTGCGCTTACCTCTGGTGCTGTTTGCCGGTCTGGCGACGGTGGTCGCGTCACAGGCAGTGATCACCGGTGCCTTTTCCCTGACGCAGCAGGCCATTCAGCTGGGTCTGTTACCACGCCTGACGGTGTTACGGACTTCCGAAACACAGTCGGGTCAGATTTATGTGCCGCAGCTCAATACCATGCTGCTGGTCGGTGTTCTGGTGGTCATGGTCGGGTTCCAGACATCCTCAGCTCTGGCCCATGCCTATGGTCTGGCGGTCTGTGGCACCATGGCGGTGACTACCCTGATGGCGGTCATTGTCATGCGCCAGATGTGGAAATGGAACTGGGCGAAGGTACTGGCCTTTATGATTCCGTTCCTGCTGCTGGATATGGCCTTCCTGACGGCCAATTCGTTGCGCTTTTTCTCTGGTGGCTGGTTGCCGATCCTGATCGGCGCAGGCCTGTTCACCATCATGGCAACATGGGTGCGTGGCTCGCAAATCCTGTTTGACAAGGCGCGCAAGGAAAGTGTCCTGCTTACCGATCTGGTGGAAATGCTCAAAAGTCGTCCCCCCCACAGGGTCGCGGGTACGGCGATTTTCCTGACCTCGGATTCTGAGGCGGCACCGGTAGCCCTGATGCACAACCTTAAACACAATAAGGTGCTGCATGAGAAAAACATTATCCTGTCGGTCAAGACGCTCAATGTGCCGCGCGTACATGAATCCGAACGCGTAACGATTGAGCGTCTGGATGAGGATTTCAAAAAGGTCAGCATCAATTACGGCTTTATGGAAAGCCCGAACCTGCCAAAGGCATTAGGCCTATGCCGCAAGCAGGGACTGAAATTTGACATCATGGCCACCAGCTTCTTCCTTGGGCGGCGTTCGGTGGTACCGGCGGCCAATTCCGGTATGCCTCTGTGGCAGGACAAGCTGTTTATTTTCCTGATGCGTAACGCGGCCAACCCGACAGATTTCTTCCATATTCCGCCGGGACGCGTAGTCGAGATGGGGACGCAGGTATCGGTATAGGCTGAGCGGTCATAGTTTTACCGAATTATGCTTTAGGATACGGAGCGTGCGGAGGGATTTGGCATGAGCAAATGGCGCGGTCGCCTGATAGGGTTTGGGGTGCTTGTGGTTATGGTCGGTGGTGTCATCTGTTATGATGTTTACCGCGCCCAGACCGTGGCCAGAGAGGTTATCCGTCACGCCGAGGCGGGCCGAACGGCAGAGCTGTCGGCGCTGATCAAATCCAGCGCCATAACCGATCGCCTGTATCGTGACAGTGAGGGACTGATCGAAGCGCCGGTGCTTGTGGCTCAGGAGGATGCCCCGAAAAAGGGTATGTTTAAAAACCTGTGGGACAAGAGTAAAAGCCTTGTCGGTATGGGGGACGAGGTGGTGCCGGTTTCTGAGGCCCCTGCACCGCTTGATCTGCATCTGTGTACGCAGACCCTGGGTGAACCTAAGGGTTTTTCAGCCCTGATCCGCTATCTGAAGCCTGATCCGGTGACATCCGGTTTCAGGCCTGATCCGCGCATCCATTATGGCGCGCTAAATACCCGTCAGTACCTGATCCGGAAAGATGGTAATGAGGCGCACTATCTGATGATTTCCCGCACCAACCTGCTCGACTGGCAGGTTACCGGTATGCGCCTGAGCGAAAACGTCCGTAAGCAGATCACGCGCACCTGTCTGGGTGTGATTTAGGCTTTTCCAAGAGGGGCTTGGCGGTTTAGATAGCGCATGACTGAAACCCTGTTTGCGCCACCCCCCCGTTCTGTCGATTCCGGCCTGTATATTGTTGCCACGCCGATCGGCAATTTGCGGGATATTACCCTGCGGGCGCTTGATGTGCTCAGGGCCGCAGATTTCATTTTGTGTGAGGACACGCGGGTAACGGGCAAGCTTCTGTCGGCCTATGACCTTAAAAAACCCCTTCTGCGTTATGATGACCATGCGGGGCCGCGTGTCATCCCCGAAGTGGTTGAACGTCTGAAAGCCGGGGCTGTGGTGGCGCAGGTATCGGATGCCGGAACGCCTCTGATTTCCGATCCCGGCTTTCGTCTGGTCAATGCAGCGCTTGAGGCCGGTGCAAAGGTACACCCGCTTCCCGGCGCGTCGGCCGTGATGGCGGCCCTGTGTCTGGCCGGATTACCCACCGACCGCTTCATGTTTGCCGGTTTTGTACCCAATAAATCAGCCGCGCGTCAGACCTTTTTCAGCGACTTTCAGCATTTGCCAGCGACGGTGGTGGTGTTTGAAACTGGCCCGCGCCTGAACGACAGCCTGAAGGACATGCTGACGGTGCTCGGTGACCGCGAAGCGGCGGTGTGTCGGGAACTGACCAAGCTCTATGAAACCTGTGTGCGCGGGCGTTTAAGTGAGCTGGTGACCAATCCTGCGCTTATGGAACCGAAG